>CAZUYA010000029.1:0-22044 GCA_964624685.1 uncultured Ruminococcus sp.
TACGAAACATTCTGTAACCACACACCGATGTTCGGTGCGGATCCGCCCTTTCCGTGCATCCGCAAATTCATTTTGACCGATGTTTTTTCGGTCGTGGAAAAAGCATCGTGACGCATTTGAAACCACTGACCTCTGTTTGTCGGTACCGTTTTCGGATCGGAAACATCCGTACAGGCAATCGGCAACCGCAAAAACTTGTTGCCGTTCTCTTCCAACACTTGATTGATGGGTGCTACAGCGGAAAAGCCGTCGGATTTGGTCAACGTCTGCCCCGCTGAAAACGATTCAAAATCCTGATCCCCGCAAATTGTGTTCGGTGCAGCAAAAGCAGGAATGGAAATGAAAGGCAAAAGCATCGTCAAAACAAGCATCAGAGCGCAAATGCGATAATTCAGTACACGTTTCATCATGGGAATACTCCTTATATTTATATTTTGTATTTATATTTTGATTAGCAGATTTCGACAACCGAAACCGAACAACGGTCGACAGGATGGAATTGTCTTGTTGCATCTGCAACAAGACATCGGGGTACCCCGATGTCGGCAACTGCATTTTCAGTTGCCGACTGTTCCGTTTTTCAGTTCCAATCGGATGGATTATTCATCATATTGATAATAAGAATCATCCGATTCTGCGTCAACGTCCGAAGCATCCCATTCAAAGGAGGCTACATCGGATGATTCCGTTGCGTCATCTTCAGACATCTCATCCGTCACCGAATCTTGATAGACATCTTCATCGTCAAAGACTTCGGAATCCGCTTCATCCGTTTCACCGTATGCAAACAGCGATCCGTCTTCCTCAGCATCTTCGTCCATGGAATACCGCGGAACAGGAGACGGTTCAATGAACTCCTCTTCATCCTCATATGCGGTATCGTATGTTGCATACGGATCCGATTCCGTTTCCATATCATCCAAGGAATCCAAAGGTTCTTCGACCTCTTCCGTCTCGTCGAAATCTTCCGGAACCTCAACATCCTCGATATCCGGATCCTCATCGAAATTCGGAAACGCTTCCTCCGGAATCTCCTCCGAAACGGAAAAGGATGATTCCGATTGTTCCATCTGCTCGGATGCGCCATCATCAACATGCTTTCCAACATCATTCATCGCCCGTTTGGAACGGCGGCGATGTGTCAAATGGGAAGAAAAGAGCAATGCCAACAAAATTCCCTGCAAAACAACGGCAAGCAATCCCATTACCAAAACCAACAAATCAGCATGAACGGGGGAAAAGCGAACCGTCAGAAATGCCATCGGAAGAACGGTACAGCAAGCAACGGAATGTTTCTTTGCTTTCATTCGACCAATCAAAATCGCACAAATGGCGATCAATTGGCACAACAACACCACACCAAGTGCAATGATCACACCGGTCAATTCCACGGTGGCATCAGCCAGAATCACAAAATCGGCAACTTTATCGGTATAGAATACCAACTCGTTTCCGTCTTGTACCACCTCGTCGGAATTTAACAATTCGATCATTCCAGTGTCACTGTGATAATATGCCACACGCAAACCGGTACAAGCCTTCAAATCTTTCGGAATCGTCAGACGAATCTCCACCGCGCCATCCGGCTGTACAGTCGCATTGTCGCGCAACATTCTGAAGTTATAGTGTGCAACGACCTCCAATTCTTTTAAGAGTTGTTGTGCTTCGGCAGCCGTCAAAGTACCTCCCGCACCGACAGTGATGCTGCCGGAACGAATTGCGGCGTCGATATTTTTTGCAATCGTATCAAAATCCATTTGACGGCGCAATTCCAATCCGCTTCCGGAGAGGAACCCTCCTGTCTGTGCTTTACCAATCAAGGAGAGCAACAGTTCCTCCATGTCATACACATAGAGGTAGGAGAGCGGTACCGCATCCATGGCATCATCGGCATTTCGGAACAATTCCTGCACCTGTGCCACGCTGCTTGCTTGATTGATACGCTCCACAGCTTGCGAATAATATCCTTGCAACCGAGCAATATTTTCATCGGAATAGGAGCCGGATGCAACACAATCCTGTAATTTTTTCTCCAAGCGTGCAACATTGGTATCTTTCACCTGTGCCAATTCCAAACCTGCTTTTACTTTGGCAATTGCATTCTCTATTGTCTCATAGAACGTTTCCGGATTCTGTGCGTTGCGAATGGTCTCTTTCGCTTCATCCACCAATGACTTTACATTCTCACCGTAGCCGTCCAGCAAACCGTCCAAATAATCTTCATAATTTTTCAAATAATTTGCACTCATGGTGGTACGCGGATCGGTTACATAAACTTCACCGTGCGGTGCCTCATCGGTGGCTTTTTTACGCACGAACACGTAGTAACGAGTTCCGGGACGTACCAAATCGGCTTCTCCCGTACCGACACGCCGAAGGTCATTGGGCAGATCGCCCCACAATTCTTCCGGCAAAAGACTTGCATCGCCTTTGATCCAAACGGCAAACTCATAGTCATTCACGTCAATTCCCTCGTTCATCTCGACTTCAAGGTGATCCTCAAAGTTGGGATTGACATTATAGACATCGTTTGCAGGTGCTTCCGGACGCGCAACAAACGTCAACACGTACGGATCACTGTCAGCCGTCGTTTCTCCGTCTCCGTAACGAATCAACCGAACTGCCGTACTGCCGAAAAAAGCATTTGGAATCGGGATTGCCGTTACCTGTTCACCATTCACCGTGGTAATTGTTTGCGTTCCATTGACGGTTACCGTAATTTCATAGCGGTACAGCTCTCCCAGATACAACAAATACTTTCCGGCAGGCAACCCGCTCATGGTCTCTTTTCGATAATCCACTGTGACGGAACCGGTCGGATCGTTTACAGATGACAGCACAATGGCTGACCATACGATATTCTCGGCACCAACCGTGTACACGTTGGATTCAAATTCACTCACATGATCCGTCAATTGGGTTTCCGATTCTTTGTGTCCCCACTGAACCACCTTAAAATTCTTTTTGCCGATGCTGATCCGAACTCGATACTCTGTACCGTAATCAATCCACATCGGTTCCGTCAACAAAACAAAATCGCCCCAGTTTCCGTTTCCGTCTTTTTGCGAAACGAAAACACTCACATCGGAAGCATTCAAACCGATCGGCAAGGTCAATTCAACATCTACGCAGTACGGATTGATCTTCCAACGTGCATACAAAACAATGTTGCCGTCTGCATTGGTCTCAAACAATCCCCACAATTTGCCTTCTACGGCATTTCCGTCGGCATCAATATATTGCTCGCCGCTTCCGGCAGGCGTACTCCAATATCCCAAGAAGGTGTACCCATCCCGCGCGGGAAGCTCAAAATCGGAAGGAATTTGAAGCAGTTGATCAAATTGAACATCCGTCAACGAGGCGGTTCCGAGAACCGTCGCACCGTTCCCGCTCAAAATCACCGTATAGGACATGGCTTCCCAAGCGGCGGTTAAGGTCACATTGGAAGCATATTGATTACTCGGAAACAGGAATGTACCGTTCACAAAGAACGCCTCATTCTCCTCCGGCGTAAACGTCTCTGTCACCGGCATACCATCATTCAGATAAGATAAGCTCCAACCGCAAAAACGGTATCCCGCACGTTTGGGCAGCGCAATTGCCAAAGCATACGTTTCTTCCTCCGTCACACTGTCAAATGTAAATTGTTTCGGCAACGAATCATTGTATGCCACATCTTCTTCCCGTGTCACACCACCGAAATCATAATCAATGGTATAAGAATTGGGAGACCATCTGGCGGTCAAGCGAATTTCATATTCGTATCCTTCAACCGCATCCTCGTTTTTATCGGATGCATAAAGTGCATTCGGATCATTCCCGATGGTTGCATTCTTATCCCCCAAGCAAAAGCCGGGATCTGTAGAATCAACCGTTTTCCATTCTCCGTTTTTATACACTTCCACCGTCCAACCGTTAAACGTATAACCGAACCGTGTCGGATCCTTGATCTCCGTCCGATTGCCGTAAAGATAGGTATTGGAAAACGGCGTATAATCATCTCCCGCATTCAAAAAGGTCAAGCGGTACACGATCGCCTCATACAATCGCACGACAACATTCTCAACCTCGTCACTGTCATTGATGGTCACATCCGGATAATGGGCGTTTGCAGCAGAACAAAATTCGTTACAAACATGCACCACATATCCGGCATAGGTCTTATAGACACCGTTTGCCTCATCGTCGTCATCCATCCAAACCAACCCGGTGATCTTGCTGTTTATCAATGCCGTTCCCTGAATCCGATCGGACAATTGCGCTCCTCTGTAGTTGTTTTGGGAAGCGGAAGCCGAATAGACATAGTCGTAACGGTAAAATGTTTGCGGTGTCGGTTCCATGCGGGGATAGATATACAACTCACCCGTATTTTGCGCATAGGTGTTGTTTCCGACAATCAACTGATTGATCGTATTTGCAGTCAACGGTTGCGATGTTTCATCATTATCCGAAAAATCGTCCCCCATTCCCGTGCGCACACGCCAACCTTGAAAGGTATATCCGGTCATTTTGACTTCCGGCAATACCAAAGAATCACCGCCGTAAGTATAGGTCAAATCTCCATTGAACAATGCTTTCCAAGCAAATGTGTCGTCCGTTCCATACGATATACCGCTGTTAACAGCATTATAATTGACAACCGTGATCTTATAAGTGCGTTCCTCACACTGCTTCATTTCCACCGTATTATCGGCATTAAACTTTGTCCATGTCAAAGTTTGCGTTTTCTCTACCCATGCGTAAGTTCCGGCGGTCACAGTCAAATCTTTGAGCAAATATCCGGGAACGGGAACGATCTTGACCGTCACCTCTGAACCGACGGGAATTTCCATGGAGACTTGCGTACTCTCCCCCGTCACATCGGTTCGTTTGAACGTTTGCGTTTCGCCGTCGGAACCGTTATCGAGAATATACTTGACCGTAATACTCTCGATGTGTTCCCAAACAGAAGATGTTCCGTCAGACCACTGTAACGTCAACGTCTTTTTTTCTTTTTCGTCACCGTACACGGTCAACAGCAAGGATACACACAACAATGTAACCATGAGTACAGATGCAACTAGTAGCAGTACTGTCTTGAATAGGTTTCGATTCAATTGTTTCTTCATTATTCCGATACTGCTCCTTTCATCGAATCATGATGGAATCGCCATCGGCATCGCCGATCGCTTTGATTGCATCCAACGTAAAATGGTTTGCTTCTACCGTAAAGCGTCCTTTCAAAGAGCCGCTGGCATAAACCTTTAATGTCACTGCGGTTTCCGGTGCCAATCCGACTTGCTTCAACGTTTCCAAATTGATGATCGCACCATCCTCAAAACATCGGTCGAAATCACAAACATCCAACAACGCCACGCTCGGATTGGAGTTGGCTGTTTGTTGTGACGGGGGCGCGGTCTCTTCCTGCCAATCTCCGTCATCCTCGTCCGTCAAAGATTCTTCGGATTCCGGATCATCACCGGTCTTAGAATCAGCATCTTCAGTCTCGTCAAAAGTCGTTTCTTCCACCGATTCATCTATGACGTCCTCGTCATAGTCAGAAAAAGTGTCTTCTTCCTTTGTCGGCTCATCACTATCCAACGGCGTTTCTTCCCCAATGAACGCCTCATTCCAAGAATCATCAACCGATGCATCCTCTTCAAACAGATCGGCATCGGATGCCTCCTCTCCGTCGGATGCAACAAATTCTTCATCGTCGGGGAGTTCATCGTACACCTCTTCCGAAGTGTCCTCGTCACCCACCTCCGACAGGTCGGCATCAACCGTTTGCTCATTCAAAGAATTCCATGTCAACGGTTCTTCTTCCAAGTCGGGAGCGTCCGCTTCCGTATCCGGCACCGCCGTGGTAACTGCAGCCTCTTCGTTTGGCATCGTCTCAAATTCTTCCGTTGCTTGGGAATTTTCTCCGGATTCGTCACATTCATGAGAAGCGGCAATCGGTTCCGCAATAGCTTCAATGGGTTGTGCATTTGCAGGCAGTTGCTCTTGACGACTCGGTTGAGCAACCGTGCCGTAATAACGCTCCGTATAATGCCGTTCCGTCACCTTCATCGTTTCATGGGAGGTCGTCGTTGTGGTCGTCGTATATGCGGGAGATGGTTCCGCACATTCGGACGGCTCCTCCGTTTTCTCAGTTTCATTCAAATCGGATTCCGTCACATCCGCTTCTTCGCTCCGCTCCTGCACTTCTTCCGTTTGCGTATCCGTTGGTCGGTCGTCATCAATCTCCCATGTAAAGTTGGCATTTGCCGGAATAACGCTTTCATCCTCTTCCGGCACTTGCGGAACATGGTCTGGATCCAGTTCGAACGTGACCGCCGGCTTCTCTTCCCGCAGGTACTCACGGATCAATCCGCGAGCAATCAAATTTTCGGTCGTGTCGAACGGATATTGTTCTTCATAATTGACTTCTTCCAAATCAATCGGAGACAACCCCTGTTCCTCACAGGTGCGCTGTACCAATTCCAAAGCCAATGCCAATTTTCGCGGCGAATTTACCTTATAAAGGAAAGGAGTCTCCGCATATTTTTTCTTATCCCCGACATCGCGTCCGTGATAAACGCTGTCTTCCAACGTGGCAGGATCCAAAGCCAAATACAGATCCAACGTCCGTGTGCGAACATTCATTTTTGCAATCGGAACGCGGTCGTTGCTGTAATGATTCATTGCCCAAGTAATCCGATCACGAGTTCCTTCGTATGCAAGCAACGCATTCTTCAATACGCTGTAGTATTTTTTGACATTCGGACGCGATTGAATCAACTTTGCCTCAAAACTCTTGCGGTAATGTGCAACGATGTAACAACCGGTATCCTCATCAAATCCGACGATCCGCTCGTTTCCGGAAAACAACTCGCTCTCATATGCATCACCGTCTTCGGAACCGTTCTCACCGTCTCCCTGCTCCCCCGTCTCCTCAAGTTCCGATGCTTCATCTTCCTCTGCCTCTTCCGCATCAACGTCCTCGTCCTCATCGGCATCGGCAAAAGCAGGGACACTTTCATCTTTTTTCACGGCAGGATTCTCCACCGCCATTTCACGCTCGGTGCGAAGTTGCGTACTGATCTTCATCAATTCTGCAATTGCCTTCAGAATCTCTTCCGTTGCAGGACTGTACCGTTCCTTTGCGGTTGCATCGTTGCCACCCGAAGTTGTTGTGGTGGTCGTATTGGTTTCCTTAACAATTTCTTTATAGGTCTCGGTAATATGTTTTTCCACATAAGGCACTTGACCGTTCGGATATACGGAGCTGTAAACCGGAATCCCGTTCGGTACGGCAGATTGTCCCGTTGTCGGTTCAGCACGAGAGATCACCGTTACGGGAGTCACGGTGGATTCTGCCTCTCCGTCATCCGTTTTCCCTGTTTCATCCGTTTCTGCCGATTGTTCGGCATACGCTTCTGCTTCATCTTCGGTGCCGGTCTCTTGCAACAGCCCGTCGGATTCCTCCTCCGATGTTTCAGAAGGCTCGTCGGCAAACACCGCCGTTGCACGAGCGTCTTCATCCTCTTCCCGCGCAACAAAAGCCGAGGCTTGTCCCTCGTTCGTTGCGTCGGCAGAATCCGCTATATGCTTTGCGGTAAAGATATATCCCTTGGCACGAAACACCATCAGCAAAACAACAAATACACCTGCCGCCACCGCGGTGCAAACGGCTAAAACCAGCAATGCGATTTGCGTCGTTGCGGGAACGGCACTAACCATCAAAGCGACAACCGCAAATTGATCCGAATGATCCCCATGATGATATTTTTCATTGTATTCTTCCGCGAATTCGCGTTGCTGCTTTTCGCGACGTGCCTGCATCGCCTTGCTGATCAAGATGCAAATTGCCGCCAGTTCTGCACCCAGCAAGCAAGCCAAAACGACGATTGCCGCCAAAAATGTGGTTTCAACACTCATGAACGTGCCAACCGACGAAGCAAAAATATGTTGAAGATACAAACTCTTTTTCCTCGCTTCCTTTTTTTACTATCCGAATCATTCAAAAAACGATTATTCCTCGAATGACATTCATCTTTATAATATTTTATCACAAACGCAAAAAAGAATCAATATGTTAGCAAAAAAAATATTCCCGTTTTTTTGTCTTTTTTATCGCATGTTTCAACGAAAAAAGGAAAATAAATACAAAAAAACGGTTCTTGCACAAAAAAACGAGCAAAAACCGTATTTTACAACTACGTTTTGCAGAACTGTTCCGTCTCATCCCGCAACCGCCTCATGAGAACGATCCATTCCGTACACAACATGCGTATTCGTGACAGATCGCACGCTTCCCCACGGTGAGAAAGATCGGCATACTCTCCCAACTGTTTTTTCAAAAGAGGTACGGTCTGCCCCGACCATACAAATAAGCTGTTTCGAATCTTCAAAACATCCTCGCGCAATCGATCTATCTGCATTTTCCGTTTTGCCAAAGCATCCGAAAACGGACAAAGCCGCTCCCGTGATTCCTTTGTCGAACCGATCAAAAATGCCGATACAATCTGCTGCGCCTCATAAAACAAACCATCACATCTGTTCAACCGTTCCAATGCCGAAAATAAAGGATCCGCGGCTTTGCCAAATCGCTCTCCGTGTTCCTGCATGACAATCAACCATTTGCAAATCGCCGGAAAAGCGGTTGCAGACGTTTTTTGAAAGAAACCATCCGTCGGCAATTGCTTCAAAAAGGTTTCCGCCGCTTCTGCATAGGAGGTCAAAATATCCCGACACGCCGACACACAAGTTTGAAAAAAGGCGATTTCAGCATCCACCGTGCCGTTCAATCGTTCTGCCGATTCACGGCAGATACGCAAAATTTCCTCCGTTCTGCCTTCCGCCGTCGAACGGATCCCCCGCATTTGTGCCTCACATTCAAAATCCGGCAAACTTTTCCATTCTTGCAACTCCGTCATATCGGCTTCACATCGTTGGAAATATGCAACGCACCGGGAAGATAGACGGCACTTTTCGGTACGGCAAAGCGAACTGCTTGCGGCACGACCTCGACAGTAAAGCGATTGTGACAAACCAATTCACCATCCACAGCATAAACAAAGCCTTCCGGTGCATCCACCTCGATTACCTTTCCGCGGCGATAGACAATATACTTTGCAAAGCGAGGATCTTCCAAATGTGTTCCTTCCCGATAACCGCTCATCAATTGCAAAAATTTCATGTGCGATACGGGATGCACCAAACAAACTTCCAGCAACCCGTCATTGTCCAACGAGCGCGGCGCACAACGAAACGCACCGCCGACATACTGACCGTTTGCAACCGTACAAAGAAGAATCTCACCATTCGGGTTGAGTAATTCTCCGTCCACCGTCACGCGACAGTGATTTTTCATTCCCTTGAACAGTCCGGCAACCACACCCGTGGTATAAGCATTGTTCCCACCGATAAACTTTTTGCGGCGAACGTTCATCATCGTCTGTGCCACGACCGAATCAAATCCGAAATGCGTGGCATTGACAGCATATTGATCATTAACACGCATGAGATCAATTCGTTCCTCCGGAGCCGCCAATAATTCCGGAAGATTCCGAAAAACTTTTTTCCCACCGTAGTATTTGACAAAATCATTTCCGGAACCGCAAGGGTAACAACCTACCGAGGCATTGGCAAATCCGACAACACCGTTGACGACTTCATTGAGCGTCCCATCGCCTCCGCAGGCATAAAATCGAATACGCTCATCCGCATGGTGTTCACAATATGAACGGATATATGCAGTCGCGTCTCCTGCCGCCCGCGTGGTGTACAATTCATAATCGGCATACGGACATTGGCTTTTCAAAAGCGATTGCAGTGCAGTATAAAAATTTTCCCTCCCTGCAGCGGGATTGATGATAAAAACGTGTTTCATGCGTATCTCCTTCACAAGGGCAGACAACTCTCGCCCCACAGTCATTACAAATATTTGGTGTATGCCGAAAATGCAGATGGGATTGCATATCGTGCATGAAGATCATCATTCTCCACCAACAACATTCCGGGCATACCGTATTGCCCGTCAAATTCCGGCGTAATCCATACATCGTAAGCAATCATACGCCACTCAACATGCGTAAAAATATGTTTTGCCGGGTCTAAACGAGACATACGCAACGGTTCAAACCCCAGAGAGCGGACATATTCCAAAACAGCCGCTTCCTCCAAAAAGCCATCCGTATTCGGCAATTCGTATAATCCGGACAGCAACCCTTTGGCGGGACGCTTATGCAATACCGTGCGTTTCCCGTCACGAATCAGAAAAACGGTTTTTTCTTCCAACCGCCGCGCTTTTTTCGCTACACGGATCGGTAAAAGATCGGTCAGGTGATCCCGTGCCGCAACACACCTCTGCCGCAACGGACACGCGTCGCAAAGAGGCGGCGCATTCGGCACACAGACGGTCGCTCCCAATTCGATCATCGATTGTGTAAAATCACCGGCAGATGTCGGAATCACTCGTGACAATGCCTCACGAAACCGTTTTTTCGTCTCTTGTAACGAAATATCTTCATAACTTCCGCTCACGCGTGCCAATACGCGCAACACATTGCCATCCACGGCAGGAACTCGCTCACCGAATGCGATGGAAGCTACAGCCCCCGCCGTATAATCTCCGATTCCGGGCAATTTTCGCAATTCTTCATAGCTTGTCGGCAGATGACCGCCATACTGTTCCATGACCGATTTTGCCGCCTTTTGCAAGTTGCGAGCGCGGCTGTAATATCCTAATCCTTCCCACAATTTCAGCAAGCGTTCTTCCGAAAGATCAGCCAAATCACGCAGTGTCGGGGCTTCCTCCAAAAAGCGTGTATAATACCGTTTGACCGCCTCCACACGCGTTTGTTGCAACATAACCTCCGAAATCCAAATGCGATACGGATCGGAGGTGTGCCGCCACGGCAGGTCACGACGATGTTCTCGATACCAACTCAACAATGCCTCCACCGCATCTTGCGAAAGCAACTCATTCCAATCAAGTTGCTGCATGATAAACCTTCATATCGCGTAATTTTCCGTCCTTCCATTTCAGATCGATCAACCGATTTTCTTTGATTCGCAACCCGCGAATCTCACCCGTTTTCCATGCGGTCGGCAAAGCGGGCAACGGTCGGAGCTCTCCATCCTGTTCCTGTACCAACATCTCGCAAACCGCGGCAAGGTATCCAAAGTTAAAATCAATTTGAAACACTCCGTGAGAAGCGGCAAAAAAATTGCCGTAGAGTCCCTTTCCGCCGCATATCACAGGCTGTTCCATCGGCTGTGTCAAGTGAAACATGCTCTGCAAGCACCGCAATGCAAGGTCGCCTTCTCCGAGGCGCGCCAACAGGCATCCTTTCCATGCATGCGACCACCCCTGAAGATCGTCGCCGCGTACATCCAACGACCGTTTGCAAGCTTGTGCCAAAACCGTTGTTTTCGTTGTCATCTCATGTCCGGGATACAGACCGTACAAATGCGACATGTGTCTGTGATGCAAATCTTGTTCCGGATATTCCGCGCCATCTCCGAAATACCACTCCTCGATCCGTCCGTCAGAAAGCATGCGCAACGGCAACAAGCGCGGCAACTCCTTGCGGATGCGTTCAATCACATCATCCTCGATCGACAACAGATCCGAGGCATACAAACAATTTTGAAACAGCTCACGAACGATCGACATTGCCATGGTCGTTGTTTTGGCATCGGCAACCGGCTTTCCGTCAACCAAAAAATTGTTCTCCGGAGACGTTGCCGGACAAATTGCACGATAACCATCCACATCCACCAGGATATCCAAATAGAATCGCGCCGCTTCCCGCAGGATCGGATAAACATCGGAAAGATAGTTCAAATCGTTTGTGTACTCGTATTTTTCAAACAAATGGCGGCAAAGCCACCCGCTTCCGAACGGCCAGAAAGAATAACACGCCATCCCCTCGATCGGCACCGTGTGCGCCCAAACATCCGTATTGTGGTGGCAGACGAACCCGCCCGCACCATACAGGAGCTGAGCAGTCTTTTTACCGTTTTCGGACACGGAACGAAGCAGATCATCCAACGGCTCCGTCATTTCCGGAAGATTCACGGCAAGCGTTGCGAAATAGTTCATTTGGAGATTGATATTGACCGTATAATTGGATGACCACGGAGGATCCAACCGCTCGTTCCAAATCCCTTGCAAATTCAAAGCACGGGAACCGGGACGGCTTCCGGCAATGGTCAAATATCGCCCATAATTAAACAGCAACGCATACAATCCGGCATCCGGTTGACCGTCTCCTCCGTCAAATCGGCGCAACCGTTCATCCGTCGGAAGATCGGCACAGCCGTCTTCACCGACCGAAAAATAAACGCGATCGTAAAAAGATGCCACATCGGCAATATGAACCTCTCTGTGCGCGTCATACGATTGAGAAATCGCCTCACACAAGATGGTATCAACAACTTGTCGTTCATTTTTCCCTTCCGTCAAAGGATCCTTGTCAAATCCCGCAAAAGAAGTTGCCGCCGCAACATAAATAACCAATTCCGTTGCACCCAAGATACGCATTGCAAGCTCTTCCGACTCGATCCGACCGTCCGTTTGGACAACACAACGAAAACAAAACCGCATTCCCGTCTCCTGCCGTAAAGCGCGATCCCACGCGTTTCTGCTTTTCTGCACGGGAGAATACAGCGGTGCATGTCCGCACACGCGGATACCGTCCGCACATAACTCTGACGAATAGGGCAATTGCGACTTAAGCGACAGCGTAAAATCGGTTGCCCGATCTGCCCGAACCCGCATGCAAAGACACTTGGAAGGATACGAAACAAAGCTTTCGCGAACAAAACAAATGCCGTCGGCTTCATACTCTTCCTGTGCCAATCCCTCCCGCAAAAAGAGGGCGCGGCGATAGTTTGCCACCTGCGACACTACATTTTCCAAATAAAGATCTCCCAGCGGCTGATATGCGGCAACCCGTGCGCAAACACAAAAATCCTTTTCCAGAACTTCTTGCGCTTCCGCATACTTTCCTGCCAAAGCCAACTGTTGCGCCTGCAAATAGGCTTCTCTTTTTCCCTGATTCAAAGCATCTCCGGGACCGCCCGTCCAAAGTTCATCGTGATTCAGTCCGATGTGTGCGCAAGATGTTCCGCCGTAAACCATTGCGCCAAGACTTCCGTTTCCCAAAGGCAACGCTTCATCAAAACAGTCGGCGGCTTGACGATACCACAGGCAATCTCGCTCCGTAAAAGGCAACATGTTCGCTCCTCCCGATTTCACTCCATTTTTTATATTCCGTCGTCATTGTATCATATTTCCAAAGAAAAGTCAAGAAAAACCTTGCATTTTCTCAACCCGGATGATATAATAAAGATAAAAATCATTCGGAAAGGAGCAGTCATGGAGTTTTTGCGTTTTTTGGAACGTTTTCGCACTCCCGTCGGCGATGCACTGATGAGTGCCGTCACGCTGTTCGGGGAAGAAACGCTCTTTATGGTCGTGGCACTCATCTTTTTTTGGTGCGTGGATAAAAAAAGAGGCTACTATCTTTTATTTGCCGGATTCACAGGGACAGTCGTCATTCAAATTTTGAAAATGATCTTTCGCATTCCGCGTCCGTGGATCTTGGATCCGGAGTTTACCATTGTGGAAACTGCCCGTGCCGGTGCGACCGGATATTCGTTCCCCAGCGGGCATACGCAATGTGCCGCCGACTTGTGGGGCGGCATGGCGCGATCCTCGAAAAAGCGGTGGATGCGGATCGGTGGGATTGCCGTATGTCTGCTCATCGCCTTTTCCAGAATGTACCTCGGAGTACACACGCCGTTGGATGTCGGCATTTCCCTGTTGGTCGGCGGCGGGCTGATCCTGATTCTCTATCCCGTCATCTATCACGCCTATGACAATCCGAAAAAGATGTCGATCGTCATTGGACTGCTTTTCCTGCTCACGCTCGCCAACCTGCTGTTTGTGACGCTGTATCCATTTCCCGCCGATGTCGATCCCGTCAATTTGGAGGACGCACGCGACAACGCATGGAAGCTGTTTTTTATCATTCTCGGAATGTGCCTGATTTATCCGATTGACAAAAAATATATTCAATTTGAAGTGTCTGCGGTCTGGTGGGTTCAAATCATCAAACTGCTCGGCGGCATCGCCCTCATCCTTGCCGTGCGCCTCTTGCTCAAAGTACCGTTGAACGCACTCAATGAGCAACTCGGCTTTCAACTCGGAAGCGGAATCCGCTATTTTCTGATCGTCACGGTTGCTGGCATCTTGTGGCCGATGACTTTTCGGTTTTGGCAGCACCTGGGCAAAAAACACACGCATAAAAGATAACGCAGTGCAAAAGTCGGAATCCGACAAATGACAACGAAATCAAATCCCCTGCCTTCTCATGGCAGGGGATTTTTTTGCCTTGGAATCTTCCGTCAAACCAGACTCCTCCTTGTAGGGGAGAAACCCGCATTTGTAACTCCTGATAGCAGTTGGTTGCAAAACAATTTTATCAACGGATTTTCTCCCCGTTGACTATAATATTCCACACTTGCCCATGCTTTACCGCACGCGCAACGGCACCGATAATGTTGCACCGTTCATCGGAACGCCATCCGTCACGGAAGTCGTGCGGATGGAAATGATCAAAGTATAATCTCCCGCCTCCAATGCGCGGGAGAGCGTCACTTTTTTCACCGCCATGCTGGGCGGAATCATTCCGGAACGATACAATTCCTCTCCCGTATCAGCCAAAATCAACGTAAACCAAAAATTGCACGGATTATCGCTCGGATTCGGTAAAATCAGATCCACATCCGTTACGCCGGAAGGCAATGTAATCGATTCATAACCCGGAATGGCAATCCCCTTTTCCGTCCCGACAGATCCGCTTGACGGCTTCCAAGGATAGTTGACCGCTCCTTTGTCAATGCCGCTTTGCGATGATAACTGCATTCCGAGGAACAGACTGCCGACGACCAATGCCACCACGGCACAACCGACAATTACAAGGTGCAACGGCTTCAAGGTCAAGGAAAAGCGATTACTTCTTTTCTCCGGTTCTGCTGCCGACACCTGCGCCTCCTCTTTCACCGGTTCGTTCAAAGGAACTTGTTCAGTCGTCGGCATTTCTGCTTCGGAGCTATCAACAATCGCATCAGCTTCATTTTCGTTCACAGTTTCTTCTGCAACCGACTGTTCGGTCGGTCTGTTCTCCGTTGCATCGGGTTCGGTCTCAAAACGTTCGGAGTCCGACAAAATTTCATCTTTCATTGTTTCCGTCATCACTGACCTCCTCAAAGTATGATTTTCGACTGTCGTGCTTGTGATCGGAAGGCACATCCGATCAAAATCATTATACTATAGTTCTCCGTTTTTGTCAAGTCGCAAATCCGTCCTCTCGCTCAAAAAAAGAACCGTTCAAAAATGTCGGCAGGAACGAATTTCCCGCCGACCAATTTTTTATGATTTTTTGAATAACGGACCGAATGTCGCGCAAGCGCGATAATCGGCACCCTCCAAGTCCTGACCGAACGCATTCCAAGCGGCAGGACGGAAAATGTCCTCTTCCGGTACATTGTGCATGCTAATCGGAATCCGCAACATGGAACACAGAGTGATAATATCGGCACCGATGTGTCCGTAAGAGATCGCACCGTGGTTTGCCCCCCAATGATTCATCACATCGTATGCAGAACGGAATGCACCCGTCCCCGTGATCCGCGGTGCAAACCATGTACACGGCCACGTATAGTCGGTACGCTTCCACAGTGCATCGTTTACATCGTCAGGCAATGCAACCGACCATCCTTCGGCAATCTGAACCACCGGTCCCAAGCCCTTAACCAAATTCAAACGAATCATCGTCATCGGCATTTCGGCAGTGGTAACAAAGCGGGAAGAATATCCGCCGCCGCGGAAATATCCGAGATCGGCATAGTTCCATGTGGTATTCTCCATAATGGCACGCTGATCAGCCTCTGTCACCTCGTACCACGGTTTCATGACCGCGCAACCGTTTGCATCGGTCGCCGCACCGTTGGCATCCAAGCAACATGCGCCGGAATTGATCAAATGAATAAATCCATTCGCTTCCTTTGCCTTTCCTTCCAACTCATAACCGGTTACACGCTTGACCGCATCCCCACTCCAATAGGTGCGAACATCAGCAAACATTTGCGCACGGTTTGTCAACAGCTTCATGAACAGCATTCCGAGGCCATTCAAAACATCATTTTCGGTGGCAAGAATATAAGGCTCTCTTGCACCGTTCCAATCGAAAGAGGTATTCAGCATCGCTTCCGGAAAATCACAGTTGGGATAGAAATCCGTCCATTGCCGTTGTCCTTGAAATCCTGCCGCAATTGCATTGTGACCAACTTTTTCTTCTTCACATCCTTCGGGCAGATTGGCATTGCCGTTCATCAAATCTTTGATGATGACCATCATTTTGACAACGAACTCCCAATCGGCGTCTTTCTGTTTTCTGTCCCGTTGCAATGCTTCCGGATTCTTATCGAATCCTTCCTTGCAATGCGCTTTTACCCAGGTCATAGCCTTTTCGTATTCGGCATGATCGTAAATTCCTTCGGTCATACGGCGAATCACTTCGACTTCATCGACCGATTCCACGCGCATACCGAGATAATCCTCGATAAAATCGGAACTGATCACAGATCCGCCGATGCCCATGCAAATGGAACCGATCTGCAAATAGGATTTTCCGCGCATTGTCGCCACGGCGACCGCCGCACGTCCGAAGCGCAACAACTTTTCACGCACATCTTCCGGAATGGAGGCATCGTCGCAATCCTGAACATCATGACCGTAAATTCCAAAAGCGGGTAATCCTTTTTGTGCATGTGTCGCCAATACGGATGCCAGATACACGGCACCGGGACGTTCCGTTCCGTTGAATCCCCAAACTGCCTTAATGGTATTGGGATCCATATCCATAGTCTCTGCACCGTAACACCAGCAAGGGGTAACGGTCAACGTAATATCCACACCCTCACGCTTGAACTGATCGGCACATGCCGCTGTTTCGCCGACGCGTCCGATGGTGGTATCGGCAATAACGACTTTCACCGGCGTACCGTCGGAATACCGCAAATTTTCCTCGAACAGGCGAGCGGCACTTTTTGCCATGTTCATGGTTTGATCCTCTAAAGATTCCCGTACCTTCAACGGTCCGCGGCGACCGTCGATCGTCGGTCTGATGCCGATGACGGGATACCGACCTATCAATCTTGACATTACAATACACTCCTTTTTATTTTATTTTTCTTCGAAATGTCTTGCTTTTTCTTTTATTATAGTATAAAATATAAATAACTTCTTGTACGATTACGGCAAAAAGCAATAAAAATAGTTACATTTTTTAACCGGAGGGCGGAATATGGCAAAATATTCGAACTATATTGAAAAGGAGCCGCACGGAACCAGCGGATTCCCGATTCAATTTTATCATTTGGAACCATCCCATCTGCGTTATGAAATGCCTCTGCACTGGCATCCCGAAATAGAGTTGATCCGCGTTTTGGACGGACGATTTGAACTGCATCTGAATAAAATGAATTATACCTTACAAGCAGGCGACCTTGCCGTTGTCAATCCGGGCGTTTTGCATCGCGGAACACCTAATCGGGAATGCCTTTATGACTGCACGGTATTCAAGCCGGAAATGCTCTATTCTTCCGGAACATCGATCTCCCGTTACATCAAGCCCATCGTCAGTCAAACTTGCAGAATACAAGAATACTTTCCGGGAGGTACCATGCCGGAGCTTACGGAAACCGTTGACCGATTAAGTACCCTTTTATCGGCGAAACAACCGCAATTTGAGCTATCCGTGTATGAAATGCTTTATCGTCTGTTTATTTTGCTCTACCGCGCCGATGCGATCCAACCGATCGACAGGAAGCAGGGACAACAGAAGCAACTCACCCAACTGATCCACATTTTGGAATGGATCGATGAACATTATACACAGAAAATTTCTTTGGAAACACTCGCAAAGAATTCCGGACTCAACGAAAAATATTTGTGCCGTTTTTTTAAGGAATACACCTCCTATACCCCCATCGACTATATCAACCGTTTGCGCGTGGAAAAAGCCGCCGATGAAATGCTCACAGGACACAATTCGGTCACTGAGGTGGCATTCACCAACGGCTTTAACGATTCGGCTTATTTCGCAAAAGTATTCCGTCAGGTCAAAGGAATTTCTCCCAGTGAATGGAAAGCCAAAGAAAAAAAGCGTTAAGGCAGACAGGCGGCAACGCATCGGGACGTTTCGTCCGGTTCGCCGTCCCGTGCGGATATGCCGCTCATCCGCCACATCCGTGACATGATTGGGTTCTACCATCCCGTGTATCCGTCGCCCGTCGGGAACATGGCTTGTTCCACCGACGCGCAAATCGCATGATAGACCGGCAAATGCAATTCCTGAACTTTATATGTTTCCTGTTCCGGCACACGAATCGTCACATCGCAAATTTCGGACAGCGCACTCGCTTTTTCACCGGTCAAAGCAATCGTCGGCAGACCGTTTGCACGTGCGACATATGCCGCATTCACAACATTCTTGGAATTGCCGGATGTCGAAATACACCACAGCACATCTCCCGCACGCCCGTATCCGTAAACCATTTGTGCATAAACCAGATCGGCTGCCACATCATTGGCAAATGCCGACAGCAACGCCGATTGATGCGGCAAAGAGATGGCAGGCAATGCCCCTTGCAACTGCGTCGCCATACGGCTTCCGCTTTCCTCCCCGCACAGGGAAATCAATCGGTTCCGTGCAGTCGCATCCAAAGGTCGATTTTGTAAAAACCCCTTCATCAATTCCCCCACGATATGTTCGCAATCTGCGGCACTTCCACCGTTCCCACACAGCAAAAGCTTGCCGCCATTCCGAAAAGATTCGATCAAAATGGATGTCGCTTTTGAAATCTCGTCACGACACACATGCAAACCGGGGTATCTGAAATATAATTTTTCCATCATTTCAATTCATTCCTCCGCGCAGGATAGGGCGGCATAGTCGCCCAAATTTTCTTTCAAAACAGCCGGAACAATCTCACAGACCGCACGGGAATATGCCAGTGCTTCCCGTTCCAACGTGCGTCTCATTGCGGGAATCAACAACTCACCGCTCCTTTGATAAACACTGCCGATGACGATCCGTTCCGGATTCAAAATATCAATTAAGATCGCCAGTCCTTCGCCCAATTTTTCTCCGCAAATCTCATAAACGCGCTTGGCGTCGGCATCCCCCGCCTTAGCACATTCGGCAATTGTTTTCGCGGTCACGTCAGGTAGTGCCGCCATGCTCCGGCAATAGGGGACCGACTGTCCCCTTTGCAAGCGTTCCTTTGCCAACATCCGTCCCAATTCGGCAATTCCGTTACCGGAACAAAAACCTTCGAACGTGCCGGATTTTCCGTATCCGACAGGACCGAATTCACGCAAGCGAATATGCCCGACTTCGCCTGCCATCCCGTTGGTTCCGGAATACAGTTTTCCGTCTAAAATCAATCCGGCACCGCAACCGCTTCCAAACGTCAAAAAGATCATATTCCTGCATCCTCTTCCGGCACCGTATCGCCATTCCGCCAAAGCACAGGCATTCGCATCATTTCTCAAATTCACATTGCCGCCCCACCGTTCGGTCAGCATCCGAACGATCTCCACATCATCCCAACCCGGCAAATTGGGGGGAGACAGGATTACTCCGCGTACTTCGTCCAATGGTCCGCCGCAAGAAATACCGACATGGGAAAAATCATCCGTCATTTCTTCAGCCGCCACACACATCTGTTCCAACATTTGTTCCGGAGAAATGTTATGATCGGTCGGAAAGACCTGCTTATCGAGAATCTGTAACATACCGTCTCGTTCCACACCGACCGACACCGCGCATTTTGTACCTCCAATATCAAATCCAATCATTCCGGTACCCCCGTTTCATTTTTTCATTCGTATGATAAGTATAACAAATTCCGAAAAAAAATGCTATAGTAAAAGTAAAGAGTTTTATTGCTTTTTTTTCGCTGTTATGCTATAATAAAGGAAATGATAGCCACAAAGGAGCAACCGATGAACATTCTGAAACAACAGAAATATATGTCGAATGAAATCATCAAGGCCGTAAAGAAACAGTTTTACGGTTCTTTTTATACACACGGACATGATTTTTTTGAATTGGAATACATCCTTGAAGGAAGCGGTGTTTACGAAATCGACGGGATTGCCTACCCCATTCGGGCGGGAACCGTCTTTTTGCTGACACCGGCTCGCATCCACACCGTTCGACACGCAAATACAGAACTGATCAATGTCATGTTTAACTGTGCGTATAAGGGTGAAGATTTTCCGCTTTCACTCACTGCCGCCGAAAGTACACCGGAATTTTGCCTGACGGCTGATGACCGCTCGCTAATCGAACTCCTACTACGGGAATTGATCAACGTTCAGGAACAAAACAAATCCTATGCCATGATATTATTGCAGTGTATTCTGCAAAAATTGACCTTTTACAATCACATCACAACGAATGTCGGATCGGCTTATATGCGACAGGCAATCTTATATCTGTTGGAAAATTTCCGATCCGAGATCGGCTTGGAGGAAGTTGCCGCAACCGTCGGACTTTCAAAAGCCTATTTCAGTGATCTGTTTGCCAAGCAGACGGGAATCTGCTTTAAGCAATATTTGGATACACTCCGTTTTTCTTATGCTTGCAAACTGCTCACGCTCACCGATTTGACCACCATGCAAATCTGTGACCGTTCCGGATTTTTTGATTATGCCAATTTTATACGGAGATTCAAAATGCGGTACCACCTCACACCGGGAGAATACCGAAAACAAACACAATCAAAATCGGAAAAGTCTGTTATACCGTAAATCTATTCGAACAAGATCTCAAAAAGTTCCATGATAAATCCCAATGCATATTTTTTGAAAAATACAAAAAAAATTCCACTTTTTTTATTTTTTCTATTGACATCTTCCATTTTTTATGATATAATTCCATTAGTTAGCATATGCTAACCGCAATTTCTCCTTTTTTATTGTCCGATAGTTAGCATATGCTAACTATCGGAGGGAACAATCGTCAGGAGGTTTTTCCATGTCTGAAGAATTGTTGATTCGTCATTGCTCGCCGACATTGGCAGGCATTAAAATCGGAAATTTATTCACTTGCCCATACCATGGCGACATTACCGAGCTTCGGGCAGAAATCCGAAGCTACAACCGACGCCTGTCCGCAAAAGGAGTCCGCATTCTTCCGCTGCTCATCCGAGAACAGGATGCACTGATTTATGTTTACCGTCCAAGCAGGTTACATGACAAACTTTCCGATTCTGCAACCGTTCGTCTGTTACAACAATGCGGATACTGTGGCGCAACGCCGAAAACTTGGGTAGCACAACTTTCTCGTCGGATCCATTCGCAAAAAGAGTTTCCGCATGAAATCGGATTGTTTTTAGGATACCCGTTAGCCGATGTGTGCGGTTTTATGGAACACAAAACGCCAAAACACGTCGGAATCTGGAAAGTCTATGACGACGTGGAGCAAACCAAACAATTGTTCCGGCAATATCGTAAATGCACCGCCGTCTACAAACGCTGTCTGCAAAACGGTCAAACCATCGATCGTTTGACCGTTTTCAAATGAATCTCCAACGCGCCGATCACATAACAATTTTACGGTCTGTTTCCCCTCTGCAAAAGCGGAAGCACACCGTTCCAGCCGAAAAAAGGACTGCTGTTCATCGATGCATATCCGAAAACCGTTTGCCTGCAACCTCCTGAGCAAAAAGGATCGGATATGAATGGGACAACGGTCAACAGCATGAATTTTTTCGGCACAGTTTTACGGGCAACCCAAATAATCGGTTGCCCGCTTTTTGTATAGAGGACTCCGCCTTCGTCGGAGTCCTTTATACAAAAAGGGTTGAGCTATGTGAAACACAAACTCAACCCAAACTTTTGGCGGAGGTTCACGGAACGGTATTGAACGCCTTTCCGATGTTGAATCAAACTTAAACCCCGATTTAATAAATCTCGTATCGAGCTTCACCGTA
>CAZUYA010000030.1:0-11194 GCA_964624685.1 uncultured Ruminococcus sp.
AGCATATTCTCTCTCCTCTCGGCTACGGTTTTAATATTGATCAAATGCTTGACGCCAACGTTCTCGGACACACTGTTGCCGCCCCAAGAGCCGCATCCCAATGTCAAAGAAGGTGCCAACTTAAAGTTATACAGATCACCAATACCGCCATGAGAAGAAGGCGTATTGACCAAAATACGGCACGTTTTCATCCGTGCGGCAAACGCCTGAAGCTTTTCTTTCTCCGTCACTTCATTCAAATAAACGGAAGAAGTATGTCCGTAACCGCCGTCGGCGATCAAATGTTCTGCCTTATCCATCGCCTCCTCAAACGTCTTTGCTTTATACATTGCAAGAACCGGAGACAGCTTTTCATGTGCAAATTCCTCGGACAGCTCCACACTTTCCACCTCACCGATCAGAATCTTGGTTCCGTTCGGTACCTTGACGCCGGAAAGTTCGGCAATCTTTGCTGCCTTTTGACCGACGATCTTTGCATTCAATGCACCGTTGATCAGGATCGTCTTTCTAACCTTTTCGGTTTCTGCCGGATTCAGGAAATAACATCCTCTGGAAGCAAATTCCTCTTTCACGGCATCATAGATGCTCTCCAGTACAATCACCGACTGCTCGGATGCACAGATCATACCATTATCAAACGTTTTGGAATGGATAATGGAGTTGACCGCCAACAAAAGGTCAGCCGTCTCATCAATGATTGCGGGCGTATTTCCGGCACCGACACCCAGAGCCGGCTTTCCACTGGAATAAGCAGCTTTGACCATGCCGGGACCGCCGGTCGCAAGAATAATATCAGCTTCCTTCATAACCAGATTGGTCATATCGAGAGAAGGAACATCGATCCAATCAATAATTCCTTCCGGTGCGCCTGCCGCAACTGCCGCCTCCAATACCAACTTTGCCGCCGCGATCGTAGAGCTTTTTGCTCTGGGGTGAGGAGAAATGATGATGGCATTCCGCGTTTTCAAAGCGATCAAACACTTGAAAATAGCCGTTGAAGTCGGGTTGGTGGTCGGGATCACCGCCGCAATCACACCGATCGGTTCGGCAATCTTCTTGATTCCGTATGCGCTGTCTTCCTCGATCACGCCGCAGGTTTTTGTATCCTTGTAAGCGTTGTAAATATACTCGGCGGCATAATGATTTTTAATCACTTTGTCCTCAACGACACCCATGCCGGTTTCTTCCACTGCCAATTTTGCCAGTTTGATTCTTGCTTTATCCGCTGCGGAAGCAGCTGCCAAAAAGATTTTATCAACTTGCTCCTGTGTGTAAGTCGCAAAAATTTTCTGTGCCGCTCTGGTACGTGCAATCGCTTCTTCAAGCTTTTCCACGCTATCGACGATCTCATAGTTTTTTTGTTCCATCTTCATATCCTCCTGATTCTGATTCGAATATTTCTCAGACTTTGTTAATATTTTAACACGCATTCTCTACTTTGTGAATTATCAAAATGTTACAGGATGTTATTTTTTTTGATATATACTGCTTGTATTTTCATATAAAATATGATATAATGAATCAAAACACATCGTCATCGACGGTGACGCTTCCCCGGATGCGGGAGGAGCCCAAACGTTCAACATTTTGATAACATGTTCTGACAATGGTCCAATCACTTTATGATTCTAAATTATCCGGTGGAGGTTCCCATGAATATATTGCATATGAAATACGCCGTTGAGGTGGCAAAACTCGGTTCGTTAAACAAAGCAGCCGAAACATTGCTTATCGCACAACCGAATATCAGCCGCTCTATCAAAGAATTGGAAGCCAACCTTGGCATCACACTCTTCAATCGTTCGGCAAAAGGAATGGAATTGACTCCGGATGGTGAGGAATTTATTCGATATGCGCAAGAAATTCTGAAACAGATCGATCAGGTAGAAAACCTCTATAAACGCGGTTCCGTCAAAAAGCAACGATTTTCCGTATCCGTTCCGCGCGCTTGTTATATTTCCGAAGCATTTGCCGCATTCTCCAACTCTTTGGACGGTCAAGCGGCTGAGATTTTCTATGAAGAGACTAATTCACAGCAAACCATCCACAATATTTTGAACAATGATTATAAGCTCGGAATCATTCGATACGCCGAACATTACAACAACTATTTTACCGCCATGTTGGAAGAAAAAGAGCTTTGCAGTGAGTTGGTAGCTGAATTTTCCTATGTTTTGATCATGAGCCGTAACCATCCGCTGGCAACACAGGAAGCAATCACCTTTGACGATCTCGCTCCGTACATTGAAATTGCACATGCCGACCCGTATGTTCCGTCACTTCCGCTCTCCAAAGTCATTAAAGAGGAATTACCGGACAATGTGGATCGCAGAATCTTTATTTTCGAGCGTGCCAGTCAATTTGACTTGCTTGCCGAAAACCGACAAACATTCATGTGGGTGTCCCCGACTCCGCAAAAGTTATTGGATCGTTACGGGTTGATACAACGCAAATGTGACATCAATCAAAAAGTCTACCGTGATGTTCTGATCTACCGCAACGGATATAAACTGACAAAGTTGGACAAAGCTTTTATTACCGCCTTGTGTGAGTCCAAAAGAAAATATCTGTAAAATCCAAGTGACCGCTCCAAAAAGCCTGTCGATTTCTCTGCTTTTATTGTAACATATTTATTTAGATTTGTCAAGCTTTCGGAAAATTTTGTCGATATAATGTTTCTTCAATTTTCAAAATATTGATACCCGCATGGTAGACGATTTGACAGAAGCAAAACTTCAACGCTTTCTGCGTGCAGCTGCCAAACAAAATCGCAAAAATCGCATTTTCGCTCATAAATTAAAACGATCTTACCTTTTCTACTCTTACTCTACCGAAACAAACAATCTGCCGAGTGCTGATTTTCATGAAAGTATTTTTGATTTGCCGATCACTCTGTTACAAATATTTATTCATATGCGAGCTGTCATAAAATCCGCATGCCTGCGCGATCTCCGTGCGATTACTTTGTCCTTCGGCAATCAGTCGCTTTGCCTTGGCAATCCGACAGGCGGTTACATATTGCATCGGCGTTTGCATCACCGCTTCCCGAAATTGCCGATTCAACGTTGCGGCTGAAACATGCGCGTAACGAGACAGCACCTCCAACGTCAACTTACCGTCCAAATTATTCTTGATATATTCCATAACGCCCGCCACGCTTCGCTCGTAAGAATCCGAAATATCATCGGTAATCCACTCGCATAGTTTGCAAATAAACGCCAACGTCATAACGTTCAAATACACGTACTTCTTTTGTTTTTCCAATTCAATCAATCGTTTCAAATCCTGATCAAATACGTGAAAAACTTGATCCGCGGCATTGGCACGAAGCCGTTTTCCGGATGCGCGCCGAATCTGCGGCTCAATGTCAAACAACAGATCAAATCCGTCGATTTGCGACAATTCCTCTCGGTACCTCGTAAAAAAATCGGTTTTTATTAAAATATGATAGATATTCAAATGATACTCGGAATCATATCCGTGCAGAACATCCGGCGGAATCACAAAAATATCCCCTGCCGCAATGTCCAGACTTGTATTTTCAATATAATGCCGCCCTCTTCCCGTTGCAATGATATTGATCTCATAGAACTGATGGGAATGCAATTTGTAATGATAATTCGGATGGAGATAGGTATGAATATATTGGTGTTCCTCACGAAAAATATCGGCTTCCGAATGATAAATGAACGGTTGTTCCGATTTCGATGTTCCCGATTGCATGATGTCCTCCGTTTGACTGTATTTTACCGATTTTGGCATTGATTTTACTATTATTATATCACAAAGTATGTTATAATGCAAGTACCCTAAAAAATAACAGGAGGGATTTTTTATGATTCGAATCAATCGAAACGAATACCTTGACAAACTGCACGCCTGCTGGATCGGAAAAAACATCGGCGGTACGATGGGTGCCCCCTATGAAGGACAGAGAGAAATGCGCGATATTCAAGGGTTTGCCAACAACTACAGCGAACCGCTGCCCAACGACGACTTGGATTTGCAACTCGTTTGGTTACGTGCCATGGAAGACGTCGGTCCCGTCAATTTTAACATCAACACACTTGCCGATTATTGGTTGGATTGGATCCCGCCTCACTGGAACGAGTACGGCATCTGTAAGACCAACTTGCGCATGGGATTGTTACCTCCGATGAGCGGCGAAGTCGATAACGAGAAATGGAGAAATTCCAACGGTGCATGGATCCGCAGTGAGATCTGGGCGGCACTGGCACCTGGACACCCCAACGTGGCGGTTCGATATGCCATGATGGACGCCATTTACGACCACGGTTGCGGCGAAGGTCTTTACGCCGAAATCTTCACTGCCGGCATGCAAAGTATGGCATACGTGGAGAGCGACATCCCAACACTGATTCAATCGGCATTGGAGAGAATCCCGGAAGACTCCATGGTTGCAAAAACCATCCGCCTTGTCATAGATTGCTACAACCAAGGGATCCCCTACCGTGAAACGAGAGAGAAAGTCGTTGAATTCAATCGCGACCTCGGTTGGTTCCAAGCTCCCGCCAATCTCGGATTCGTCGCCATCGGATTGCTTTACGGCGAGGGCGATTACAAAAAATCTCTTTGCTACGCCATCAACTGCGGTGACGATACCGACTGCACCGGCGCAACGGTCGGTGCAACGCTGGGCATCATCGGCGGTACCGCCGCAATTCCGGAAGAATTGAAAAACCAAATCGGGGATTCCATCGTAACAATGGCAATCACCGGAAATATGTTTTGGAGCCTACCGAAAAACTGTCAACAATTAACCGACAGAGTGTATGCCTTGGTTCCCGATGTCATGCGTGCAAATTATGTGGATTTTGCCTTTACGGACGGAGAAACACAAATTACGGAAACAAATCCGACACTCGATTACAGATTTGAACGCCTCTACCATAAACTGTTCCCGCGTGAACGATACTCCTACGATATTACCAATTATTCCCCCCTCCGTGTGCGGGTGGAATTGGACAAAGAGCCGCATGTTTTCGCAAATGAGGAAAGAAAAGTCAGCCTAAAGTTCTTCTGTAGTCCGAATGTCCAAGAATCACGCAAACTTCAAGTGCGCTTGATTCTTCCCAACGGATGGACATGTAACAATTATGCAAAAACGGTATTTCTTCCCTATGCACAGCCCTTACACGGAATATTCGGAGATGCAAAAACAGAATTCACCGTCACGGTCGGAGAGCAGATCGGAGCAATCAACCGCGTTTATGCCGAGATCACCTGCCCCACATTGGCATACCCCGTGATGGTTCCGATCACCTTCCTCGGTTGATGATCATCGGCAGTCACTCCGACATATCCTCGCTGACTGTCATCTCATTGCAAAACCGCCGTCGAAATGCAATCGCATTCCGACGGCGGTTTTGCAAATTTCACTTCCGATTTGACAATTTTTGTCTGAATCAAAGCAATAAATGTCTTGAATTATTAAGATTATGTTTTATAATATTATTAAGTTGAAGTGATGATAGCGATTTGTCACTGCATCGATCAAAAACCTTAGGAAAGTGAGTGAACTGTTATGAACAAGATCAACGTCACAATTTGGAATGAATATCGCCATGAAAAGACAGAACCTGCGGTTGCGGCACTGTACCCGAACGGACTGCATGCGTTCATCAAAAGTTTTTTGGATGCCAACGAGGACATGAATGTCCGCATCGCCTCCTTGGACGAGCCGGAACAAGGATTGCCTGATGAAATTCTCAACACCACGGACGTATTGCTGTGGTGGGGACACATGGCACACCAAGAGGTGGACGATGCTTTGGTGGAAAAGATCCGCACTCGTGTCTACCTCGGCAAAATGGGCTTTATCCCGTTGCATTCTGCACATAAATCCAAACCGTTCGGTGCTATCATCGGAACAAACGGAAACCTCTCATGGGGAAGAGATCAAAAAGAGATTGTTTGGAACATTCTGCCGGCTCACGAGATTGCGGCAGGCATTCCCGACCATTTCCTGCTTCCGGAAGAAGAACTTTACAGTGAACCGTTCTACATTCCGCAACCGGATGAACTGATTTTCTGCGGTTGGTTTGAAGATGGTCACATCATGCGTTCCGGCGCAACCTTCTACCGCGGTGCTGGAAAGATTTTCTACTTCCAACCCGGTCACGAATCCTGCAAGGCATATTACAACCCGTACGTTCAACGTATTTTGACCAATGCCATTCGTTGGGCAAAACCGAATGAATTCGGGACGGAGATTCAAAACGCTTGTCCGCATATTCTGACAAAAACGGTCGATGAATTCAATGCCTGAATATCAAATTCATCCGATCCCGCCGGTCTACGATCAAAGAAGCCGCGTCTTGATTTTGGGCAGTTTTCCATCGGCTCGTTCCCGTGAGGCAGGATTCTTTTACGGGCATCCGCAAAATCGTTTTTGGCAAGTGCTGTCCGACATCTTCAACGAACCGTTGCCAACTTCAACAGACTCCAAGCGAATCTTTTTGCTGTCTCATCGGATTGCCCTGTGGGATGTCATCGCCTCGTGCAGAATTGTCGGTTCCGCCGACAGTTCCATCCGAAATGTGATGCCGAATGATCTGTCACGTATCCTAAATCATGCGCCCATCCAATTCATCTACACCAACGGCAAAACCGCAAAAAAAGATTATGACAAGTATCAATTGCCTCAAACGGGCATAGAAGCCGTTGCGCTCCCATCGACAAGTCCCGCCAATGCTTCCTTCGGACTTGCAAAATTGACAGACAGGTGGCGGATCATCGCCGCAAGTTTATCCTCTACATAATTATTTTTTCAAAAAACGGTGTCGAGCCTTCGCTGTTCCAAGCGGTGGCATCGACACCGTTTTCCTATGGAAAATCCATCTCCGTCGCTTTGAAAAAACGTCAAAAAAATTTTCCTTTCCTGTTTCAATCCGCACTTCCATTGGTATTTTTTCATTCAAAATCAAAAAACAATGCGATTTCTGTCATTTGCTGTCGAGCAAAAAATGCAGAATGAAAAAGAAAATTTGAGAAACGCTCTATACAAAAGCTTTTTTTTATGTTATAATATAAATATAGATAATCAAAATTCAAACGCAAGAATCGTCGGAAAGGATACAGAAATACATATGACTGAGAAAAAAAAGGAACGTCTCACGCAAAATACCACCTTCCCTTCCCAGTATGATGGCAAACCCAAAAAGCAACATTCGGATCCGCATCCGAATGCGTCTCCCCGATCCTCTGCCGCAAACAGTGACATTTCGGAAGTAAGTGACAATGGTGCGGTCATTGGGCGCAACGCTGTTCGCGAACTGCTCAAAACCGGACGTTCGATCGACAAATTATTGGTACAGCGCGGAGAACGGACAGGTTCCATCACCGTATTGGTCGCACAGGCTTTGGAACGCAAAATCCCCGTCATTGAAACGGACAAGCAAAAATTGGACGCATTGGCAGGCTTTGCCCCACATCAAGGAATCATCGCCTTTGCCGCGGAAAAAGAATACTGCACCGTGGAAGACATCCTTGCCATTGCCGAAGAACGCGGTGAGGCACCGCTTCTTGTCATTTGCGACGGCATCACCGATCCATACAATCTCGGAGCCATTATCCGCAGTGCCGAATGTTGCGGTGCGCACGGACTGATCATTCCGAAACGTCGCGCTGCCGGACTGACACCGCTTGTCACAAAGGCTTCGGCAGGTGCCATCGAACATCTTGCCATTGCCAAGGTTGCCAATCTTTCAGCCACGATCGACGATTTGAAAGAGAAAGGAATTTGGACATATGCGGCAGAAGCCGGAGGAGAAAATTTGTATCAAACCGATCTGAAAGGTCCATGTGCTTTGGTTTTGGGCAGTGAAGGGAACGGTGTCTCGCAACTGGTCAAAAAGACATGTGATGCCGTGATCTCCATTCCCCTATACGGACAAGTCAATTCGTTTAACGTTTCCACGGCAGCCGCCATCCTACTTGCCGAAGCCGCACGGCAGCATCACGAGATCTGACGAATCTTCGTTCCCCGTACCATATCCCGATATTCTTTCGGAAAGGAGTATCCATGAAACAAAATCAACCGTTAGAGCCGCAGAAAAGATCTTCCTCAAAAGATCTGCATCCGTCATCCGATTCTTCGGCTCAAAAAAAATCCTCCGCAAAACAACCGACAACGGCAAAGTCAAAAGCAAACATGTCCGTACATCATTCTGCCGCCGCACCCGACTTTTCAAAAAAAGTTATCGCGCAACCAACCAATCATCCGATCCCTCAACCACATAAAAAGCCGCCTGCAAAGAAAAAATTGAGCAGTCTGCACACTGTTCCGTCCACACCGACTCCGGAAGACGAAACATTGGATGAAGCATTGGAAGAGATCCTGCCGGAAGTCGGCAATACAACCGAGGAAATTCCGGTTGATGCACCGGATGAACCCGCAATGCCGATTGCAAAACCGCAAACGCTGTTTCAAAAAATCAAAGCCCGCCGTGAACGGCAGGCAGAGCTCAAAATGACCGCATTGGAATTGATCCGCAAAAAAAGCGGTTTTTCGGAAGACGACATTGCCATGATGTTTGAATTGGGCTATGAAGACGAATTGGGCAGAGTGGTCGGCTATGAAAATTTGAAAAAGCTCAAGCAAGATCATCGTCAACGCTTTGAACAGCCGAATCGCAAACATTATCGCACCGCTTACGGATATTGCGGTGAGGAAACACTCAACAGCGAAACCAAATCGGCAATCATCGCCAAATATATGTACGATCGAAAATTCTTAATCCTCCGCACACTTTTGACCGCATTGGCAATGCTTCCGCTGTTTTTGCTCGACGTACCGCAACTCATCGGAAAAACCTTTGTTCAATTGTCGGACAAACTTTTCCCGCTCTTTCCGTTCCTATCGCTGTTGATTTTAACCGGCACTGCCGCGCTTTCATGGAGACAGTTGAATGCCGGACTGCGCAGTTTTCTAAAAACCACCCCCACGCCCTATTCCCTCCCCGTCGTTACACTGTTCTTTGTCATTCTTTACGATCTTGTCACCTTCTTTTTTCATACGCCCGCGCTTCACGTCAATTTATTGGCATGCGGAATGTTGTTGCTGTTGTCAATCTGTGATGTTCTGCGTTTGCTATGCGAAATGCGAGCCTTCCGCATTCTCTGTGCCGATGGAGAAAAAACCGTACTGGAACCGACGCAACCGCGCAAGAAAAAATTACGGCAAGGAAAAAAGCTGGTCAAAGTAATCAACGACGACATCGGCGAAAACTTTTACCGTGTTCAACAAGCAAAGGAGATTACCGGCTTTTTCCGTCGATTCAACAGTACCGAATCCTCCAACCGACCGATGCAATATTTCATCGGTCTCCTTGCCGCCACTGCCTTTTTGACATCGTTTATCACATTTGTTGTCACAGAATCTTCGGCAACCGCCGCCACGGTATTCATGGGAATCTTTTTTGCCGCCGCCCCGTTCAGTGCTGTCTTCAACTTTTTCTACCCACTCTGCCACGCCAACAAACTATTGACACATTATAATTGTGCCTTGGTCGGCGATGAAACGGTTGAAGAATTTTCCGATTCCAAAACCGTCATTTTTGACGCTTCCGACCTTTATGATACGGAAAAACGCACCGAAATTTCGATTCGTGAGAGCGATGATCTGCGTCGCGACATGAAATTGACGGACATTCTCTTTCGAAAGATCGGCGGAACCTTGGAACACATCGGAAAAACCAAAACCGGTCAAGCTGCCGATCCGACTGTGGCTTTTGTCCGAATTTCCGATTACGGAATCGAAGCAGTGGTAGACAATCAATATCATATGATTGCCGGAAGCGCGGATTATCTGAAAAAAAGCGGTATCCGCATCCCGCGTGAAAGTTCCGACCAAAGTTTACGTCGTACCGAAAATACGGGGATTCTTTATGTCGCGATCGACGGCATATTAAGACTCTGTTATGAGATCGAATATACCGTAAAACCGTCTTTTGAAAAATTGGCTTCGGATCTGGCTGAAATTGACACTGCTGTCGCCATACAATCTTACGACCCGAATCTCAATCAAACATTTTTACAGGTCGATCGGTCTGACGGTTCCGTTCCGATCCGCGTCATCAAACCGGGAAGATATGAGCCGAATACCGTATTGAAAGAATCGGATACCGGTGCTGTGGCACTTGGGCGAAAAACGGATATCGTTTATCCGCTTCATGCCTCCAAACAAGTCGCAATAGCCAAATCATTCTGGTTACGCATGCAAATCTTGCTTTCTTTGGTCGGAGGAACGCTTGCATTGATCGCAGCGGTCTGTTTTGACAGCACATACTTAAACCCGATTGCGATTCTTGCCTATCAAACCGCTTGCATCTTGCTCTCATGGATCGCAACGCATATCCGTATCAATCGTCGTACTCTGCACATTCGATCCAAAAACGATTTTTAATCCCGCTACAGAAAGGTTTTTCATCATGATTCCTACCATAGACTCACAGCCCAACAGTACCATCTTAAAATCCGTCTCCAAACCAGGCAGATATTCCGGTGGCGAGTACGGTCAAATCATAAAGGACAAAGCGTGTGTGAAAGCGCGCTTTGCCTTCTGTTTTCCCGATACTTATGAAATCGGAATGTCCAACCTCGGCGTTCGCTTGCTTTACGGTGTACTCAACGAATCTCCCGACATTTGGTGTGAGCGCGTCTACGATCCGTGGGTGGATATGCAAGAAGAAATGAAGCGGCACCATCTCCCACTGACCGCCTTGGAAAGCGGTGATCCGTTAAATTGCTTTGATTTTGTCGGTTTTACCCTGCAATATGAAATGAGCTATACCAATGTTTTGAATATGCTCTCACTTGCCAACATTCCCTTACGCGCTGCCGATCGAGACGAGGATACTCCTTTGATCATTGGAGGAGGACCTTGTGCCTATAATCCGGAACCGATTGCCGATTTTTTTGATTTATTTAACATCGGTGAGGGAGAAGAAATGCTCCCCTCCATCGTTCACCTCTACATTCAAATGAAGGAAAGCGGTACTTATACACGGCGCGGATTTTTACTGGAAGCGGCAAAAACAATTCCGGGCGTTTACGTACCGTCGCTCTATCGAGTCACCTATCACGAGGATGGGACAATTGCGGCATATACCCCCGTGGACGAGTCCGTTCCGAAAAAAGTAACCAAACAAATCATTCAAGATTTGGACAAAGT
>CAZUYA010000030.1:11294-21853 GCA_964624685.1 uncultured Ruminococcus sp.
ACGAGTCCGTTCCGAAAAAAGTAACCAAACAAATCATTCAAGATTTGGACAAAGTGTATTTTCCGGACAAAGTTGTAATGCCGTACATTGAAACGGTACATGACCGAATCATGTTGGAAGTCTACCGCGGTTGCATCCGCGGTTGTCGATTCTGCCAAGCGGGCATGATTTACCGTCCGGTTCGAGAAAAAACCTCCGACATCTTAAATGAACAGGCAAAAAAGCTATACAACAGCACGGGATATGAAGAAATTTCTCTTTCTTCCCTTTCCATCAGCGATTACACGGAATTGGAACCGCTTTGCGACAAACTGCTTTCATGGACAGATGAAAACATGGTCAGTCTCTCGCTTCCGTCATTGCGGGTAGACAGTTTCAACAAAAGCTTGATGAATCGCATCGATTCGGTACGTTCCTCCTCCTTAACCTTTGCACCGGAGGCAGGTACACAACGACTGCGCAACGTCATTAACAAAAATGTGCGTGAAGAAGATGTTCTTCGCGCGGTCAACGTGGCTTTTGATGCAAAAAAGAATGCCGTCAAACTTTACTTTATGAACGGATTGCCGACAGAAACCGAAGAAGACATTGCCGGAATTGCCGCATTGGCAGAACGTGTTGTGGATGCCTACTATCAAAATCCGAATCGCTCCAAAGCACGTCCGGTTCAGGTCACCGTCAGCGTTTCCTGTTTCATTCCAAAACCGTTTACCCCGTTCCAATGGGAAGCACAGGATACCATGGAACAGCTTGCCGAAAAGCAAGAGTTTTTGAAAAAGCAGATCAAAAGCAAGCATGTGCGTTACCAGCATCATGATGCCAAAGTTTCTCGCATCGAGGCGGTTTTGGCACGCGGAGACAGACGATTGTCGGCAGCGTTGGAGCTTGCCTGCCGGGAAGGCTTTTGTTTTGACGCATGGGATGAATATTTCGATTACGACAAATGGCTTTCGGTGTTTGAACGCACCGGTATCGATCCGGCATTTTATGCCAACCGTCAATTCGGTCTCGACGAAATTCTGCCTTGGGACATCATTGATTGCGGTGTCAACAAAGAATTTTTCTTGCGGGAACGCGAAAAAGCATATGCCGCCGCCACAACACCAAACTGTCGGGAACAATGTTCAGCCTGCGGTGCCAATAAACTGGGCGGTGTTCGTGCGGTATGCCCCGGATGCAGGGAATGCAATGCAACGACTGCTCCGGCAACCTCCGTACCGTTGCCGCATACGCAGGAGGTTGCGGTATGGAAACCATTGGAAACTTTCAAAACCATGCGCATCAAGTTCCGTAAAGTCGGAAAATTGCAATACATCTCACATTTGGATCTGCAACGTACCGTATCGCGCGTATTGGTGCGTGCCGGGATTCCCATGTGGTACACGCAAGGGTTTAACCCACATGCAAAAGTCACATTCGCCCTCCCCTTATCGGTCGGTGCCGAAAGCGAGTGTGAGTTCATCGATTTGCGCGTCAATGCAGACATCCCCGGCAATGAAATCAAAGACCGTTTGAATCGTCAACTGACAGAGGAAATGACCGTTTTGGACGCATATGAGCCGACAAGCAAATTCCAGGATATTGCGTGGGCAAAATATGAGATCCGCTTGCATTTCACGGGTGCCGATGAAAAAATTGCGACACGTCTGCAAGAATTCTACACCACCGCTCCCTTGGTCATGACCAAAAAATCAAAATCCGGTGAAAAAGAAGTCGATCTCATACCGATGATCCGAGACATTTCCGTTCATGCGGAACATCCCGATGAAATCTTGATCAAAGCGATCCTGTCTGCAGGCACTACGGAACATTTGAATCCGGAACTGTTGGTAACAGCCGCCAAAGAAAAATGCGGCATTCTGACCGGCGATCCGGCAACAGAATCCTATACGATTTTACGAACCAATGTCTACTTCTCCGATGGTGTCACGGAATTTATCTGATGCACAAAAAGCGATCTGCCAGAACTCTCGGCAGGTCGTTTTTTGTATCCGAGTGTTTTGTATTTCGGCGATGGCGCCCCGACAATCTCCGTTCGTTTTCAGCAGATTGCGGGAAAAGATTGCCTTTTCGTCTGATATTTCCGGCAAAAGGACTTGCAACCATGCAAAAAATATGGTATAATACGGTTGTAGATACTGTATATTGATTAGAAAGGAAATTCCAATGAAACCAATCGAACTCAAAGCCGCTCTGTCAAACGGTCAATATGACAACCGTCTTGCCTATATTTACGGAGAATCGGCAGTAGCCATGCAAAAAAAGCGGTATGCCGCGGCAATCGACCAATTTGTTGATCTGTACGGTGCGGATCGTGATGCCGAACTGTTTTCCGTTGCGGGACGCAGTGAGCTGTCCGGCAATCATACCGACCACAACCACGGCTGTGTTATCGCCGCTTCGATCGACCTCGATATTATCGCTGTGGCATCTCCAAATGCCGACAACGTGATTCGTATCAAAAGCGAAGGATTTCCGCAAGACACAGTGAACTTAACGGAATTCACCGAACCGCGTGACTGTCCGCTGGGGCATTCCGACGAATTGATTGCCGGAATGGCAGCCGCATTTCGCAAGAACGGTTACCATGTGGGAGGTTTTGACGCTTATACTACATCCAATGTTCTCAAGGGTTCCGGCGTTTCCTCTTCTGCCGCATTTGAAGACATGATCGGAAACCTGTTGAATCATTTTTACAATGCGGGACAAATTGACAATGTGGAAATTGCAAAATCAGCGCAATTTGCCGAAAATCGGTTTTTCGGAAAACCGTGCGGTCTGATGGATCAGGTCGCATGTGCCGTCGGCGGCATTGTTGCAATCGACTTTCATTCCCCCTCTGCTCCCATCATCGAAAAGATTGATTTTGATATTTCAGCCGCCGGATACCGCCTTTGCATTGTCAACACGGGCGGCAATCACGCTGACTTGACAGATGATTACGCTTCCGTTCCTGCCGAAATGCGTTCAATTGCCGCTTACTTCGGACAAAGCGTTTTGCGCGATGTCAAAGAGGAGGATGTCGTTGCATCCATTCCTTTATTGCGTGAAAAAATCGGCGACCGCGCCATCTTGCGTGCACTGCACTTTTACACCGAAAACAAACGTGTGGCAAAGCAAAAAGCGGCATTGGAAACCGGTGATTTGGATTCCTTCTTTGAAGAGGTCATCGCCTCCGGTCGTTCTTCCTTCTGCTATCTGCAAAATGTTTACACCACCAAAAATGTGACCGAACAGGGGCTTTCATTGGCACTCTGCCTGACCGAACGCCTGTTGCATGACAAGCAAGCCGCTTGGCGTGTTCACGGCGGCGGATTTGCCGGAACCATTCAAGCATTTGTTCCGACCGAAACCGTTGAGGAATACCGTCGAGCAATGGACGCAGCATTCGGCGACGGCAGCTGTATGGTCTTGCGTATCCGTCCGGTCGGTGCGGTCAAACTTTGAACCATGGAACAAAAACAACTCTCAAAAAGCACAAAACGCTTACTGATATTGTTGATTTGCAATTCCGTATTCTTTGTTGCACTTTATTTTACCGCAGTTCATTTCGGATTTGATTACATCCTCCCCATCTACTGTGTGATCGGAATCGTGGTCGGATTTGTTTTTTTCATCTATAACCGTGGCTTTTCGGCAAAAGGAATCACGCCGGAAATGCTACCGGACACCATGAGCGCAACGGAAAAGCAGGCTTTTATCGACAATGCCGCACTTCGGCTGAAAAAATCGCGTTGGATGCTGACAATTCTTTTTCCCATATTGCTTGCAATTGCCGCCGATATGATCTATCTGTATCTTCTGCCCCTGTTGGAGGCAATGTTCTCATGAAATCCATCCGCGTCTTTTCTCTTTATTCCGGCTCCACCGGGAATGCATTTCTCATTGCCACGCCTACCTGCAATTTGCTCATAGATGCCGGGAAAAGCGCACGAAAACTCTGTCATAACCTGTGTGAATGCGGCGTCGCACCCGAGCAGATTCACGCCATTCTGCTCACCCATGAACATCATGACCACATCAGCGCACTTCCCGTCTTTTTGAAAAAATATCCGTGTCCCGTACATCTTCCGCAAGGATGCGTCTGCAAGTTGGAGTCGGATCCCGCAATCGTACCGCACTTGAACTCGCATCCGCCCATTTGGGAAACGAACTTTTGCGGAATCCATATCCGCTCTTTTCCGACTCCGCATGACAGTTGCGCATCTGTCGGTTATCGTTTGGAAATACCGACACCGAATGGGACCCTGTCGATCGGGTATGCAACCGACATCGGTTCTATTTCCGAAGAGGTGGAAAACGGACTGTGTGGGTGCGATGCGGTTATCTTGGAAAGTAACCATGATACCGATTTGTTGATGAATGGAATCTATCCGCATGCTCTGAAACAGCGGATCGCTTCAAAGCGCGGTCATCTTTCCAATTCCGATAGCTCCGCTTTCGCATCGCATTTATATCTTACCGGGACAAAAAGTTTTATGCTGGCGCATTTGAGTCAGGAAAACAATACACCCGAACTGGCATTGGACGAGTGCATCGGAACAATCGCCGATTCGGCTGTTTCGATTTGCGTAGCCGATCCGGATCACATCACGGAAATGCGGTTACCGCATCGATTCCAGGACAAAATACAGGAGGATGCATGCTTCAATTCACATTGATAACCGTCGGGACATTGAAAGAAGGTTATTGGAGAGATGCCGTTGCCGAATACGAAAAACGGCTTTCGGCATTTTGCAAACCAAACATCATTCAACTGAAAGAAACCAAGCTCGGTGATACGCCATCACAAAGTGAAATCGATGCGGCACTGTCCGATGAAGCAAAAAAGATTCTTGCCGCCATGCCACCGCGTGCATATAAAATTGCCTTGTGCGTGGAAGGAGAAGAATTTTCCTCCGAGCAATTGGCAAAAAAGATCGACCGCGTTTTGAACGAGACGGGGGAAATCTGCCTCGTCATCGGTTCCTCTTACGGTTTGGCACCGGAAGTCAAAAATGCCTGTCAGTTGCGCCTCTCCGTTTCCAAGCTCACTTTTCCGCATCAACTCATGCGCGTTTTGACGTTGGAAATTTTTTATCGTTGTTTCGGCATTCTTCACGGAACAAAATACCACAAATAATCGTTTTATTTGATAAAAAAATTACAAAAAAAATCAGAAACACTCTTGCAAGTCGGTCTGACTTTATGTTATAATATAATTATCCTATTATAAAATACTGAAAAAGAGAAAAAACGCCGTGCGGCGTTGGAGGAATTCGATTTGATCGTTGCATTGGAAGACGCAAAATACAAACTGATCGGAATGCGTGAAGAACTCAAAGAGCTTGGCTCCGCTTTGCGCGTGGAAGAAACAAAAGAGAAACTCAAGGATCTGGAAGCGCAAACACAGGCACCGGATTTTTGGAACAGTGCCGAAAAATCCAGCAAAGTTCTGCAGATCATTAAACAGGGACAGGATAAGGTGGCAGATTACGAACGTCTGTGCGCTCGTTTGGAAGATGCCATCGCCTTGGCTGAAGTAGCCATCGAGGAGAACGATGAATCTTATGTTGAAGAAGTTCAAAGCGAGTTGGAAGCAATTTCCGCTGCCGAAGAACACAAACGCATCGAAGTATTGCTGTCCGGTGAATACGACAAAAGCAATGCCATCGTCTCTTTTCATCCGGGTGCAGGCGGTACCGAGGCTCAGGATTGGGCGCAGATGCTCTACCGCATGATTACCAGATGGGCCGAAAAAAGCGGCTTTCATGTCAAATTGACCGACTGGTTGGACGGCGACGGTGCCGGAATTAAAAGTGCGACGGTCATGATCGAAGGTTTGAATGCTTACGGCTACTTGAAAAGTGAAAACGGCGTACACCGTTTGGTTCGTGTTTCCCCGTTTGATGCCAACGGAAGAAGACAAACTTCCTTTGCCTCCATCGAAGTCATGCCGGAATTTGAAAACTTGGATGCCGTTGTCATCCGCGAGGAAGATATTGAAGTCACCGCACACCGTTCCAGCGGTGCCGGCGGACAGCACATCAACAAAACAGACTCAGCCATCCGAATCGTTCACAAACCGACGGGCATTGTGGTGGGATGTCAAACCGAACGTTCCCAACTGCAAAACAAGGAAACCGCCATGCGCATGTTGAAAGCAAAATTGATGGAAATCAAGATTCAGGAACGACTGGATACCATCGAAGATATTCAAGGAAACAAAGCAAACATCGAATGGGGATCTCAGATTCGCTCTTACGTCTTTATGCCCTATACGTTGGTTACGGATAAACGGACAGGCTATGAAACAGGTAACATTCAGGCAGTGATGGACGGCGACCTTGACGGCTTCATCAACGCTTATCTGAAAATGACTTCCGAACAATCCTAAATTAAAACTGAAATAATAAAAAAAGAGAGGACATTGCTTATGCTGAACAAAAAAATTCTTTTGTCTGTTGCCGGCTCCGTCACAGCAGTCGCATCTACGGTCGTATTGGTTGATTTTATCAATCGGAAAGCTTTGAAAAAGAACGCATGCGGATATGAATTGGCAGTCGGCATGTTGGGAGTCGTCACCGGCGCGGCATTGACCGTACTGGCACAGACACTTCTTCCGGATGCGTCCACACAGGCGCAAGACACACTTCCGGATTCGGAAGAACTCTCCGCAGAAGCATCGTCCGAACAAAGCAACCGTCGCAACACCCAAATCGAGTTGGACGAGGATGCCACCATTGAGGATTTTCTTTGATCCGAATGTACATGAACCGAATATAAATCAAAAAGCATTTCCGTTTTGGCAAAAGCCATAGCGGAAATGCTTTTTTGCAAGAAAAGCGATTTTATTTTTTGATTTCGCTCGGTGTTACGATACGCCCTGCTCTCGATTCGCCACCGATTGCATTTGCAGAGCCTCCACCCGTTGATCAAAGGTTGCAATCCGTGCGCGATACTTGACCAATTGCACAATGGTAAAGATCAATGCGGGAACATACAAAATCAATGTCATCAGAAACAGCCCGAAAATCGCGTCACTGTAGGCAAAAAGCATATTGGCAGACAAAATCCAAACCACAACAATGTCAAGCGACCAAGCCGCCGCTTTCAGCCAATCATGATAACGATAATAGAATCCGGTTGCAAACACTGCCAATAAAGCAACGATCAACAAGGTGTACGGCAACACCGTCCCGTTTGCAGATACGGTCAACATGTTTACAAAATCCCAAGAAGAAAACCTATATCCCCAAAACGAAACCGATTCTCCCGAACAGATCAGGAACGGAATCACCCACACAAAAGAAACAACCGTTGCAAGCGGTGCGGAAACCATGGGGAGAAGCAAGCGCAACCGACTATCCGTTACAGCATGCTTGCAGACGCAAACACCCCACACAACCAGCATGACAGACACCAGAACATCGGATACGGATACCAGCATTCTCAACAGGAAACCGAAAGCCATCTCATCTGCCGACTGTTCAGCAGACATCACAACCATCATGACCGCAAATCCGAGAATCAGCAGAACCCAAGGAAGATTGATCAATACATCGGCAACAATGTTGCGTTTGAATTTCATCAACCGATACCCCTTGTAATAGGCGGAAACGCCCCAAGTTCCCAACCATATGAAAGCCACATTCATGACAATGCGCACAAATTGCGGCCACCAATTCAACTCCGCCGGGTTAGCACTTTGAAGAGCGTTGAATTTATCGATACAAAGGAACAGATCGGCAAAGAATGCAATACTCCAACAAGCACCGACAAACAATGCGATTCCAAAATAGGCGGAAATCGCGCGCTTGTTAGGCTCCTTGATCCGATCCAGCAGAATACCCACAAGCAAAGTCAATGCAATAACGATGCAACAAAGAAAAACGGGAATGGCTTTGAGTTGATTCCAATCAGCAAAAAATTGGATTACCCCAACCAGTGCCACGCCGAGGATGGAAAAAAACCAAATCTTTTGATAGGACGGCACAAAAAAGTGCAAAAAGCACAATGCGGTCATCGCAACGGCAACCAAGGCATTCAGTGCAGAAATTTGATCCGCACACAGGCTCAAAAACAGTGATAACACGGACAACGCGATCGCCATCCATGCCGTGACATTGGAAACGGTAATATTTTCTTTTTTCATGATGTAAATCCTCCAAAAAGTTATTTTGTTTCGTAATGATAAAAATCGTCCGCCTCCGCCATGAATCGGACAGCACGGCAGAGACGTTGCCGTAAGTGGATGACGTGTCAACTGTCAAGGGGGGATACGGATTAATAAGAAAGTTCTCCGTCGGTGCAGATCACCTTGCCACTCCAACCCTCATTCCACTCGGATGCTTTTTCAATTGCATTCCATTGCGCTGTGCTTCCATCAAAAGTAATACTTGTCAAACTACTGCATCCGCTGAATGAATTCTCTCTAATACGCGTCACACTATCTGGAATTGTGATGCTCGTTAAAATGCTACATCCCTTGAACGCACTCCTGCCAATGCTTGTCACGCTGTCTGGGATCATAATACTCGTCAAACCGGTGCATTGGGAGAACGCTTCACTGCCAATGCGATCCCCACCGGTAATCACAACCGTTGTAAGTGCCGATTTCGGAATGGAAGAAATTGCATTTGTGGGCAAGGTAGCCTCTTCAATCGGGCAGCCGTCGAACGCACTATCACCAATGCTCGTCACACCGTTCGGAATTGTAATGCTCGTCAAGCCACATCCGTAGAATGCAACATCGCCTATGGCGGTTACACTTCCATCTGTTGGGATGATACTGGTTTGACATCCGACGATCAATGTGTGAGATGCGGTTTCAATCAAGCAATTGCCATCTGCATGGTAAACCGTATTTCCACCCGCAACTTCGATGCTCGTCAAACCGCTGCATCCTTGGAATACGCCATCACCAATGCTCGTCACACCGTTTCCGATCGTCACACTTGTCAAACCGGTGCATCCGGAAAACGCACCATCGAAAATATACATCACACTGTCCGGAATCGTCACGCTTGTCAAGCCGGTGCATCTGGAAAACGCATATTCGCCAATGCATGTTACATTGTCCGGGATTGTGATACTTTGGAGATTACTGCAATTGTGAAACGCACCATTATATATAATTTTTGTTTGATCGGAAATTTCACAACTCGTGATCTCTCGATTGGTCGCTTTCATCAAAACCAAATACGGATGTTCGGTATTACCCAAATACAGAGCATTATCGTAAGTATTGTAAGTCAAATTACCGCATTCGTAGAATGCCCCATAGCCAATGAGTATCACACTATCCGGAATCACGATGTTCTTCAGACTATGGCATCCGCCGAACGCAAAACCGCCAATGGTCGTTACGCTATCGGGGATCGTAACGCTCGTCAAATTATCGCATCCATTAAACGCATATCCGTAAATTATTTTTGTTTGATCACGAACTTTACAATTGGTAATGGATTTATCCCATACTTTCACCAATACCAAATCTCCATCATCCGAATATTCATATTTTACTTTAAGAATACTTTTCGCTATAGATGTCAAATAATCATCCACGCTGCACGCGGTCAAGAGTCCCAACAATGCACCAAAAACGATGAGAAGAACCACCGATTTTGCAAACTTTTGTTTCATAAAAAATTCTCCTCTCTGTTTATTTTATAAAATGGTTTCCTTTTCTATACCATTCTTTTCAACAGCAATTGTCAAGATGGAGATGTGTCAAATCCCACCTGCAAAAACCATCGTAACGGAACACTGATAGTCCCAAAACTCGCCGAAATGATCTTTTACCAATGTGTTCCATTCCTCTTCCGAACCTTCATATCGGATGGTTAATTCCCCACAATCACAGAATGCAAAGTTGCCGATGTTCGTCACGCTGCGCGGAATTGTAAGAGTCGTCAACCGACTGCACCCGAAAAAGGCAGAGTCACCGATACTCGTCAACCGATCTCCTAACGTCACCTGCTCTAAGCTTGTACATTGAAAAAACGCATAACCGCCGATGTTCGTTACACCGTTCGAGATGGTTACTTCTTTCAATGCACCGCACCACGCGAACGAATAACTTCCGATGTTTTTCACGCTCTCCGGTATTGTGACACCCGTCAAAGTAGCACACCCCTTGAATGCCTCGGCTCCGATGCTCGTAACAGCGATTCCATCATCAAAACTTGACGGAATAACAAGTGTACCTTCTTGATACTGTGTTAAATCAGCACCAACGAGTTCATACGTGCCGTCCGACAAAAGCGAACAGGTTAATTGGGGTTTCTCGGATGTGCACGCGGTCAGAAGTGCCAGTGCAAGCACCCCAACCATCAAAAGAGTTAAACATTTTGCAAACTTTTGTTTCATAAAAAATCCTCCCTGTATTTGTTTTTGCAAAATTATACAAAAAACGGCACACAGCGCGTGAAAAGATCACGCGGCTTGTGTGCCGTGATTGCCGATATTAGAAAAAGTACAGGTAAAAAAGCCTACCCCTCTATTGTCCGATAGGCATAGTAAGTCCCTGTCTGTCTGTCTGTCTGTCTGTCTGTCTGTCTGTCTGTCTGTCTGTCTGT
>CAZUYA010000031.1:0-21270 GCA_964624685.1 uncultured Ruminococcus sp.
CAGATGAAGTCAATGAGAAAAAATCATCTATTATTCCTATACTGCACAGGCAGCAATTAAAAGCAACGAGAATTGATCTGAATTGATTAAAAATTGAGAGAAGCAGGGACCCTGTCGTAAAAGGCGGAGTCCCTGCTTTTTGTCGAAAGGATTGGAGCTTGTTGCACGGAGATTTTTTGAATCGTTTCAATGAGGTGCTTTGGAAGTTTGCAAATTCTTTTTTGCAGCGTGATAGACGGTGTTGCGGTCGGCTGTATTCAGGATGGTGTAAATGACATAATTGCCGAACGTTTTGACTTCGGCATCACGCAGTTTTTGCGTTTCGTTCGGAATATAACTGTTATACCAATCGTGGTTATTTTCATAGGAGACAGTCAGGTAGCGTTCTTTTAAGAGTGTTGCCATTGCTTCTGCATTTCCATCTGTGACATGATAAATTCCGAATTCGTCAATGTTTTCGGTGTTTCCGGTATAAAATACGGCAGATTCTGTCACAAAATCCGGACGTATAAAATAGTCGTCGGTCGTTCCCGTATTGTCGATGTGAAAAATAAAAGAGCTGTTCAATTCATCGAAAATCGCATCCGAAAGTTCAAAAAGATCAACATCATCACGGTACATTGCCGCATTTTGACAGGATGCCAACAGGAATAGAAGAAGCGCGCCGCATAGAGCAAAAAATATTTTTTTGACCATTGTTTTCAGTATCCTTTCCAAAAAAACGGGATGTAAGTTCTTCACACCCATGCATGTGTGCGAAGATAAAGGAGGATCATCCGGTAGGCATCGTTTGTCAGATGAATCCCGTCGCCAATATCATATTGCGGTAATAAAGAACCGTCCTTGCCGCAAAGCACGGAAGCGGTATCGACAAAACGGACGCCATCCGTCTGATCTGCCAGCCAGCGGATTTGTTGATTCAAAAAACAAATATCGGCATTGAGTGTGCTCAAGTCAACGGAAAATGCGTCAGCATTGCAAACGGGGTAAACGGATTGTAAGATGATGTTTGTATGCGGCGAAAGCGAGCGAATCTGTTCAATCAAAGAGCTGTAGGTATCCAAAAAACGATTCGGATTGTTTGCAAAATCAACAATGCCGTTCAATCCGAAAGAAAGAACCAAATAGTTTGGGTGTTCGAGCAACAACGCTTCCCGAAAAGTCATGGTCGAAACAGATCCGTCCGGAAGAATATAATCGATCGGAGAGGTCAAAATGCGGCGATTTAATATGCGTGTACCGCTTTGATCTCGCCATACTTGACGTCTGTTGGTATCTGTATCCATAATTCCGCCGTGTCTGGATAAGTGCGCCGTTGTGGATTCGCCGAAAAAGATCAACTGATCCAAATACGCATTTCCGGCGTCCTCACTTTCGGAAAGGGTGTGAGAAGATGAAACGGTACTGCCATCGACCTCCTCTGCATGAATCCGAATGGAAAAGATCGGTAAAAGGAAGGATAGCAGTACCGCTATGAGGATTGTTTTTTTGAATATCGGATGTGAGCTGAAGGGCAATTTCATTCGATACGGCTCCTTTGCAACGCAATTATTTCTCCGTAAACAGCTTGCATTTGGAACGGAGAATATGTAGCGCGATTTGCAAGAGCGCGTAGACGGCGGTGAACAGAATCCACAGGACAAAAAGGAAGAGCGGGGTAGTGGCTGTTCCGGAAGGGAGCCAAAGAAACAGGATAAATGCGGACAGGGTGATTAAGTAATGGAAAAGAAGGCGCAGCGTGTTTGTCAGCAATTTGGAATGCAGGAGCAAGTCTGCCGCCGACAGACATAATCCACAGGGAAAGAAGAATAGAAAGGAAACAGACGAGACGTTGTTTGCATTGGGCGTAAACATCATGCCGCACAACAATACGAAAAGGGAAATGCAGGTGTACCACAAACATCCCCCCATAAACCATTTTTTCAAATTTTTCATTGGAAGCTCTCCATGTTGTTCTGAATTTTTTTATTTATTATACCACGAATTGTCGTTTGTTTATTAAAAATCAAAAAATGTTTACAATTTTTGAAGCAAAGCTCCTTCAAAAAAATCGTTTATTTCCAAGAAGTATAGGATTTTGACAAAAATGTGTTGGATTTTGTATGGACTTTTTTGATTTTTTCCTGTATGATAGTATCAGACGACCGATTCTTGCATGGAATTCCGGTCGAATTGATTGAAAAAGTAAAAAGGAGTAGGAAGATGGAAAAGAAACTGACAGTCGGTGTGATCGGTCTGTGGATGGGACGCCATCATTTGAAGGCAGTTATTGATAGTGGTCATGAGGTCGGTGCGATTTGTGACATCAACGAGGAACAGTTGAAGAAGCAGGGGGATGAGTACGGGATCCCGGAGGAAAAACGCTATACCGATTGGAAGGAATTGTTAAAACTTCCGTTGGATGCGGTGGTTGTTGCCACGCCGGATCAGTTGCATAAGGAGATGTCGCTGGCTTTCCTGAATGCCGGGGTGCACGTCATGTGCGAAAAACCGTTGGCGATCGTTCGTGAGGATCTGGATGCAATTGTCAGTGCGGCTGAAAAAGCAAATGCAAAATTTATGGTCGGACAAATCTGTCGGTTTACACCGTCTTTTGTGAAGGCAAAAGAGATCGTGGATGCGGGTACGATCGGCGAGCTGTATTATGTGGAGTCCGAGTATGCCCACGATTATGCAAAAATCTTGCATGAATGGAGAGCCGATCCCAACCGTCACGGTGTGGTCGGAGGCGGTTGCCACGCGGTTGATCTGTTGCGCTGGTTTGCGGGGGATCCCGTTGAAGTGTTTGCCTACGGTTCGCATAAACTGTTGCCGACAGCTCCGTATGATGATGCGACCATCGCAGTCATGAAGTGGAACAACGGTATTTGTGGTAAGGTATTTGTATCTACCGGATGTAAACGTCCTTATACCATGCGGACATTGTTCTATGGGACAAAGGGAACCATCATCTGTGATAATACTTCCGACCATATGGAACTTTACACTGTGGACGAAGCTGACGGAATTGCAATCAAACCGGAGCCGGAAATTATTTCCATCGACATCAATAACCACAATGCTCTCAAAGAGTTTGAAGTGTTTGCAGATCATATCCTGAAGGATACGCCTGTCAAGATGGACGCACGCGAGGGTGCCAAGACGGTTGCTACCTGTATGGCAATCGTGGAATCGGCGAAGACCGGCAAACCCGTGGTCCCGAATTACGAGTTCCACTGATTCTGTCCGAAAAAACAAGCGTGGACTGTCACCCGCACCTGCGGGCGGCGGTTCACGCTTGTTGTTGTTCGACTGTGCGTATTAGTTTGCGGAAGGTTTGAAATATTGATACAATTGGCAGGGAATCATGCCGTTGTACAGCTTTTTGATTTTGTCGGCGCGACGACCGAATAGCCGCTCGAATTGCTGATGCGATGTAATAATGTAGAGTTGCCAGGGGGAAATATTTGCCAATGCACGCCCCATGTCTCGATAGAGTTGTTCGACTTCGATCGGTGTCATCAAGCGTTCGCCGTATGGCGGATTGCAAACAATGGTTCCGCGGCGACCTTCCGGTTTTTTCAATTGACGCACATCGGCGCAAAAGATGTTGAAATGTTCCTCGACACCGGCACGAAGTGCATTTTCATATACCACGTCCAAAATGTCTTCATCAATATCGGAAGCAAAAATTTCATAGTGGGTATCCGTTCGGATTGCGGCTTCGGCTTCCGCGCGAGCTTCCTGCCACAGACGGTTCGGAAGTGCGGCAAACTGTTCGCCCGCAAAGGTACGTCCCAATCCCGGGGCACGGTTGGATAAGATCAGTGCCGCTTCAATTGCAATAGTCCCGGAGCCGCACATGGGATCCCAAAACAGGACTTCTTCTCGCGGACGCGATGTCAGAGCGATCGCGGCTGCCAAGGTCTCCCGTAAAGGTGCGACACCGGAAGCGGGACGGTATCCGCGCTTGTGCAACGGGACACCGGAGGTATCCAACATCAACGTGGCGATGTCTTTGAAAATGAAAAATTCGATTTGATATTTTGATCCTGTCTCTTCAAAGTGGCGAATGCCGTAATGTTCTGCAAGACGGTCTACGACTGCTTTTTTGACGATGCTTTGACAGTCGGGGATTGAATGTAACTGACTTTTGATGGCGTGTCCCTTGACGGGGAAAGCATCGCTTTTACCAATCCAGTCTTCCCAGGGAAGTGCTTTTATGCCGTCGAATAGCTCTGTAAAAGATGCGACTGGGAACGCGCCGAGCTTGATAAATACATGTTCGGCGCAACGCAATCCGATATTGGCACGCGCAACATCCGATTCGGTGCCTTCAAAAGTCACGCGCCCGTCCATGGTATCCAACCGTTTCAGCCCCAATGTGTCGATCTCTTCCCCCAGTAATTTTTCCAATCCGAACAGGCAGGTTGCCACCAGTTGCAGTTTCATAAGCGTTCCCCCTCAAAAATGATCTGTATTATTATACTATTTTTGAAGAAAAATGTCAAGAAGGTATTGCAATTTCTTTGAAAATCATGTATAATATAGAAGAACACTTTCACACGCTAAAGTACAGAAAGGACGATTGTTATGGATATGAAGAAGATGAAAGTCGGTGTGATCGGCGCGACCGGGATGGTCGGACAACGCTTTTTGACGTTATTGGCAGATCACCCTTATTTTGAGGTTTCCGTTTTGGCGGCATCTGCTCGTTCTGCCGGAAAAACTTACGAAGAGGCAGTCGGTGATCGTTGGAAGATGACCGTTCCCATGCCGGATCAATTTAAGAACATGATCGTCATGGATGCGGCAAATGTTGCCGCTGTCGGGGAACGCTGTTCCTTTGTATTTTGTGCCGTCGATATGAAAAAAGAAGAGATCCGCGCGTTGGAAGAAGCTTATGCCAAGGCGGAAATTCCCGTGGTGTCCAACAATTCGGCAAATCGTTGGACCCCCGATGTTCCCATGGTGATTCCGGAAATCAATGACGCACATTTGGAAGTCATTTCCGCACAGCGCAAACGGTTGGGAACTAAGCGCGGTTTTATTGCCGTGAAGCCGAACTGTTCCATCCAATCCTATGTTCCGGCGCTGACGCCGTTGCTCAAATTCGGTATCAAGGAAGTCGTTGCGACGACGTATCAGGCGATTTCCGGTGCGGGAAAGACCTTCCGCGAGTGGCCGGAAATGTTGGATAATGTGATTCCGTATATTGGTGGGGAGGAAGAAAAAAGCGAGCAGGAGCCTTTGCGCGTTTGGGGACATGTGGAGAATGGGCAGATTGTCAAGGCAAATGCACCGCTGATTACAACTCAGTGCATCCGTGTCCCTGTGACCGACGGTCACACGGCTGCTGTTTTTGTTCGTTTTGAGAACAAACCGACCAAAGAAGAAATTTTGGAGGCATGGAAGACGTTTTCCGGAAAGCCGCAAGCACTCAAACTTCCGCATGCTCCGGAACAGTTCATCACCTACTTTGAAGAAGAGAATCGTCCGCAAGCCAAGTTGGATCGTGACCTTTACGGCGGTATGGGGGTGACAGTCGGCAGATTGCGTGAGGACACTTTGTTTGATTACAAATTTGTCGGGCTGTCTCATAATACCTTGCGCGGTGCGGCGGGCGGCGCGGTTTTGATTGCCGAGTTGCTCTATCGGGAAGGCTATTTCAACTAAACAGAGCGGAATTTTGATTGTACAAATCAAAAATGGCAGGAAGCGAAAAAACTTCCTGCCATTTTTGTCGTATCGTATTTGGCGTTACGATGAGTGTTTTGCGGAACGCCGATTTTTGGAAGATTTTTCGAGCCTTCCTTTGTGCAATCGAATAAAAAGGGAGAGCAGGGCTTTCCCATTGAATGGAATGAGGGGATAAAGATAGGAGCGTTTTCCGTTGATCGTTCGGTTGCTTACCAGTAAGATTCCAATGAGGACAAGACCTAAGAAAAATCCCGCCAAATTCCACAGTTGAACCAGAATGAGCAATCCGATCCGTAAAAACTTAAAGGCATATCCCAATTCATAGCTTCGCTGTGTAAAATTGGCAATGGAAACGAATGCCATATATAGAATGACTTCCGGAATCAACCATCCGATGCTAACGGCAAAATCCCCCAAGATCAAACCGCCGACAACAGACAGGGAGTTGGAAAGCATACTCGGAGTATTCATGGATGCCAAGCGTAACCCGTCTACCATGAATTCCACCAGCAAAATTTGAGCGAGGATTGGAATGCGTCCCATTTCTTGCGGAATGATAAAATTCAACCAATTCGGAATCAATATCGGGTTGCGGATGAGTAAAAACCATGCAGGCATCAAAAACAGTGCCGCCCAAAAAACCAAATGCCGCACCAAACGGATATAGGTGCCGGTAAGCGGCGGAAAATAAAAATCATTGGTTTCCTGCAGAAAATCAAAGATCGTACTTGGAAGGACCATGACTTCCGGAGAATTATCACACAGCAGTAAGATGCTCCCTTCCAAAAGTTGTGCGGCGGCAGCATCCGGTCGTTCGGTATAGCGAATTTTCGGGAATGGGTTGTACCATCGTTGAGCGATCAACAATTCGGCAAGCGATTCATGTCCCATGGTCAATGCCGGTGTATCCATGGCATCGAGTTTTGCGGCAAGTTCTTCGACATACGTGCCGTCGGCAATTCCTTCCATATAACAGAGAACAACGTCTGTTTTTGAACATGTGCCGATTGCATGATATTGCATGGTCAAAGACGTGTCTCGAATGCGCCGACGGATCATGGCGGTATTAAAAACCAACGTTTCCACAAATCCGTCACGGGAGCCCATCATTACGCGATCGCTTTCCGGTTCTTCCACGGAACGTGCGGGGTAGGTGCGCGAATCAATGATAATGGCATAGGTTCCGAATGTTTCTCCCAACAGCAAAGTGGTACCCGATAACAGCATTTGCATCATAAGGGAAGGATCATCTGTGACCTCACCTTCCACATAGGGGAGGTGATGCTGTGCAAAAAAGACAGCCGCCGCATCTGCACGGTCGCTGTTCGGATTTCCGAGTCCTTTCAGAGAAAGAAAGTAAATCATCAACTTATTCATGGAACTGCCGTCCACAAAACCGTCGATATAGTATAAGGTTGTTTCCTGTTCCCCGATATAGAGAGTTTTTTTTATGACATCATAGTTTTTGTCTACACGCAGTTCCCGATCGATGCGTCGAATGTTTTCACGGTAATTTCGGCACAGCGTTAGCATGATCCGTTCCCCTTCATTTTGCTTTTTGAGTTGGTACCGGGTAGTATGTCTCAAAAAGGACGATGTTATACTCATAAAAGCTATTTTCCCTGCATAGGATGGTAGCAAAATCGGAGAACGAAAAGGGAAGGAGAACGGAAGAACATGGTAAAACGATATTTGCCGGAAGGCGGTTATATGGAAACGGCGGCGAACAAAAATTATCTTTCCGATGTAAGCGGTTTGGAACGCGCCATGAATGAGGGAGCGATTATTGAAGGTATTGCAACGTTGTGTGATGAAACCATGCGATTGCATGTGGATTTACATTGTGCGCACGGGGTGATTGATGCAGAGGAAGCGGTCTATTGCCGTGCCGGGGAGAGTCGAAAGGATATTGCAGTGATTACCAGAGTCGGAAAACCCGTTGCGTGCAAAATCCTTTCCATTGAACACAAGAACGGATCGGTTTTGGTGCATCTTTCTCGGCGAGCGGCGCAAAAGGCCTGTATGGATCACTATCTTTCCGAGTTGCGGGGTGGGGATACTTTATATGCCCGTGTTACGCATTTGGAACCGTTCGGCGCGTTTATGGATATTGGATGCGGTGTTTCGTCGTTGCTGTCGGTGGATTGTATCTCGGTTTCTCGAATTTCACATCCGGCGGATCGGTTGAGTTGCGGGATGCTGATTCCGGTCGCTGTTAAATATGTTCATACCGAGACCGAACATATCTATGTAACCTTGAAAGAATTGTTGGGAACATGGGAACAAAATGTTGCCTGCTTTGAAGCCGGGCAAACCGTGACCGGCATTATCAGAAGCGTGGAAGATTACGGTGTGTTTGTGGAATTGACACCGAATCTTGCCGGGCTTGCCGAGGTTCGTGAAGATCAAATGAATGATTGGAAAGAATGTATCGGTAAAAAAGCGGCGGTTTACATCAAAAGCATTGTTCCGGAGCGGATGAAAATTAAATTGGTATTGATCGATTCCTGTTGTCGGGAGGCGGCGGTTCGTATGCCGATGCGGTACTATATTTTGCCGGAAGAAACGCCGCATCTGTCTGCATGGACATATTCACCGTCCGGAAGCCGTAAGTTGGTGGAGACACTTTTTGACACAGACTTGCAGAAAACGGACGGAAGCAATTAGATTGGCATTCAAAATCGGATTTATGATTGTACTTTGGCTGACTGCACAAAAACGGTTGTTGATTTTTGTGCAGTCAGCTAATTTTTGTGGTGGGTGATTGACTTTATTTTGACTTTATGCTATAATAAAGAAACAATAGAGAAACATTTTTGGTCGAAACAACAAACCTTTTTCTCAAGGAGGAACAAATGAAACACAAAAAAATATTGGTATGCCTGATTGCGGTGTGCTTGTTGGTGTGCATGGTAGGACTTTCAGCCTGTAATTCGAACAGCAATCCCAATCAAGATGGAACCGGAGAAACCAACGACGTGACGCAGAACAACGGCACGCAGGGAGGCAACAACGGGGAAACGACCGATGATTCCAATGGAACCACCAAAGTCGAGGATTTGCCTTATGTACCCAAGGTGGATTGTGAACAAGGGTATCATGATTACAATACCGAAAACAAATGTACGGTGTGCGGACATACGGTTGTCGGAACATCCGGATTGACTTATAAAAAGCTATCCGATGATACCTATACCGTTTCCGGTTACACCGGCAAGGATGCCAATGTGGTCATCCCTCCATACCATGAAGGGGTGAAGGTAACATCCGTTTCCAGAAATGCTTTTCAATATCAATCCATCCAAAGTGTTGATATTGGGGATTATGTAACATCAATTGAGCCTTATGCGTTTGTTCTATGCGAATCGCTAACAAGTGTGCGATTCGGCAATCGAGTTCATACCATAGATAATAATGCGTTTTTCAAGTGCGGAAAAATTGCTGATCTGAATTTCCCGGAAAGTTTGCGTGTGATCGGTATGAATGCGTTTGAAGACTGCCGCTCTTTAACTGCATTGACAATCCCGGCGACCGTGACAACGGTTCGACAAGGCGCGTTCAAAAATTGTAATCAAATTGCTTCCATTACAGCCGATTTTGTCGGTGAAAGCCGTACAGAGCATTCTTGGGTTGGTTGGTTGTTCGGTGCAGGTACTCCGGAGGACAGCGCGAGCCTGATTCCTGCATCCCTGCAATCCATTACCGTAACCGGTGACAGCGTCGGTGCCTATGCGTTTGCATATTGTACCGGTGTGCAACAGATCAAGGTTTCCGATCAATTGACGGAGATCAGTGACGGAATGTATATGTATTGTCTTGCCTTACAGTCGATTCCTGTTCCGGCAACCGTAACTTGTATCGGTGCATCGGCATTTGAAGGATGTATGATTACAGAATTTCAAATTCCGGATGGCGTGACGTCGATTGGAGATGCCGCTTTCAAGGATTGCCTCTATTTGACGGCAATCGAATTGCCGAATTCTTTGGTTGCGATTGGAGAATCGGCGTTTGCACAGTGCGGCGGATTGCTTGCTATTCAATTGCCGAGTTCTTTGTTGCGGATCGGTGCATCGGCTTTTTCCGGTTGCAGCGCGTTGACAGAGATCCAATTGCCCGATTCTTTGAATTCCATGGGAGCGGCTGTTTTTGAAAATTGCAGCGGAATTACCTCGTTGTCCATTCCCGCAGGTGTTGCCGAAGCGGGAGACCGACTCTTCAAAGGATGTTCTTCCTTGGCGACTGTGACGTTTGAAGAAGGATTACAGCGCGTCGGTGCTTATTTGTTTGACGGATGTACGCTCATAACGGAGCTGGTTATTCCGAATACGGTTACTGCCATCGGCGACGGTGCATTCAAAGATTGCAAAGCCTTGACTTCTTTGACGATCTCCACCGGTTTGACTCAGGTCGGTGAATCTGCTTTTGAAGGATGTAGTGGGTTGACAGAAATCATTTTACCGGAAGGTGTAACGTCTATTGGAGCTGCTGCCTTCAAAAATTGCACGGGATTGACTTCTTTTGTCATTCCGAACGGCGTTCGCGCAATCAATAATGCAACGTTCCGCGGTTGTACGAATTTGAGTACGGTTCAAGTATCCGATTCTTTGAATTATATCTACAGCTATGCGTTCTATGAATGTAAAAATTTGCAGACATTGGTTCTTCCGGAAACAATGTTGATGATTGATGAATATGCTTTTTGCGGTTGCAAAAAGCTGGAATCCATCAACATTCCGCAATCTGTTTACATGATTCGCGGTTATGCGTTCTGCTATTGTGAAGCATTGACCGAGTTGCAATTGCCGGAGGGAATTACAAAGATCGGTGAATACGCATTCAAGGATTGTACCGGTTTGACAACGCTTTCCATAGGAAACAGCTTGACCGAATTGGCATCTTATGCGTTTTACGGTTGCACAAGTTTGAAGGAAGTGACATTGCCGGATACATTGGAGATCATTGAGCGGATGACGTTTGCTAAATGTACATCGTTGAAAAAAGTCGTTACCGGAAACGGTGTGACTACAATCCGGGCAAAGGCATTTCAGGATTGTTCGGCATTGGCGGAAGTTGTTTTGGGAAATCATGTGCAATCAATCGGTGATTATGCGTTCGGAAGTTGTGTTGCTCTGACCGGTATCACGATTCCGGAAAGTATGACGAAAATCGGTTTTGCAACATTCTATTATTGTAAAGGTTTGCAATCGGTTACATTGCCCGATACTCTGACATCAATCGGCGATTCGGCATTTTATTACTGTGAAAAATTGGAGGGACTGACCATTCCCGCAGGTGTCACCAAGATTGGCGGATATGCGTTCTATGGTTGCAAGAGTTTGAAATCGATTTCGTTGCCGGTCGGTGTGACCGCGGTGATTGATTATACGTTTGATTTTTGCAGTAGCCTGGAGAGCGTGACATTTGAAGGCGCAGTCACTTCCATCGGTTTGGAAGCATTCAAAGATTGCAAGAGCTTGACAACGATCACTCTGCCGGATACGATTGATCAGATCGGGAAAATGGCATTCAAAGATTGTTCTTCTTTGAGAACAATCATCTACCGAGGAACCGCTCAACGTTGGAATGCGATTTCCAAGGCAGAGTATTGGGATTTGCGTCTGACGGAATGTTTTGTCGAGTGTACGGATGATCGTATAGAGGTCGGTTCCACAATGACTCTTCCGGGACAGGATTCCGATGGAGTGGTGTTTACCAAGGATGGAATCTCCATTACATTGGACGATACCTTCCGTGAAACGGAAGTGACGCAAGAGAACCTGTTGGCAATCTATGAGTCCGATCAGTTGTCTGTCACGATTCAAAAGATTTTGTTCTCAGAGACCATTCCGGAATCAACTGCACTGTTGGATTATGCGACCTCTTTGGCAGGGACAGAAATTGAAGTCCATCAAGAGATTGATTACTGCTGGTTTTTGAAGACGGTATCTTCTTCAAACGAGGTGAGTGAAACGGACATCACCTATTCATGTTTGGTTGCCGTGTATAAAATCGGAGACGCATTTATTGAGATCACATTTCAGTGTGAAGGGACCAATTACAATGAAACGTTGATTCTCGGATATGCAAATACTGTCGCGTTTGCATAAATCGAATTCGAGTTACAGTCAAAAAAATGGGGGTTGCGTACCGCAACCCCCAAAAATATTGTTGTTTGTTTTGTTTCAAATGGAAATCCTTTTTTGAATTTCGCTCTTGCAATTGCCACCAAGTTGTGTTATACTATAACCAATACGGCAGAGGGGATGGTTTCGGATGAAGGATTATTTAACACCCGACTACATGTTTGAACGCTACAGCGATTTGACACCCGATTTTTTATATTCTATCGGAATACACGCATTGTTGATCGATATTGATAATACGCTCGCTCCTTATGAGCAGGAGGAACCGAATGAACAAATTTTGTTGTGGTTTGAGTGTTTACACCAAAACGGGATCCGTACCGCTCTGGTATCTAACAATCATGCACCGCGTGTGGAACGATTCAACGAAAAATTGGGTATGCCGGCTTATTCGGAAAGCCACAAGCCGCATCGTGCTACATTGGAAAAAGCCATGCGGGAATTACAGGTCACATCTGCCGAAACCGCAGTTTTGGGCGATCAGCTTTTGACGGATGCATACGCGGGAAAACATATCGGTTTGATTGCGATTATTGTTCCGCCCATCCATGATAAAACCTCTCTTTTTTTTCGCTTCAAACGTTTTTGCGAGCGTCCGTTTATTCGAAGGTATGCGGCAAAAAAGGGGTATCAGCCGTGGATGCGGTTTTGGAAATTGAAACGGGAAAACAAAATTTGATTGTATAATATGTAAAAAGGAGCGGATATGGAGCGTACTGTTGCGTTTGGTCCCGGAGGAAACGGGGATTGGTTTTATGCTGAAGGAAATAAAACGACATTACAAAGCCCGGCATGGTTGAAGGGGAAGGGGCTGGATGCTTTTGAGTATGAAGCAGGCAATGGAATTATGGGGAGTGAGACGACGTTGCGTGCAATTGGGGAAAAAGCGCGGGAATGTGGTATTCTCATGTCCTTGCATGCACCGTATTATATCTCTCTTTCCGGGACGGAAGAGAGCAAGCGGCTCAAAAGTTTGGACTATATTCAAAAATCTCTTTGGGCGGCAGAGCTGTTGGGAGCCGATACCATTGTCATTCACAGCGGCAGTGCCGCAAAGATTTCACGCGAAGAAGCGATGGCATTATCAAAGGATACACTTTCCCGCGTGGCTGAAAAGGTTGGCACCACGTCAATCTGTTTGGGAATTGAAACGATGGGAAAAGTCAATCAGTTGGGGACGTTGGATGAGGTGATCGAGCAATGCAAGGTTGCACCGATCTATGTTCCCGTGGTGGATTTCGGACATTTGAATGCACGTCAGAGCGGCGGGGCATTTCCGGATGTCGATGCTTACCGTCGTGTCTTTGATGCAATCGGAAATTCGTTGGGAGATGCGGTTGCTCGGTCATTGCATTGCCATTTTTCAAAAATCGAATACACACGCTCCGGTGAAAAAAAGCATTTGACCATGGCAGATACACAATACGGTCCGGAATTTGAACCGCTTGCCGAGGCGATTTTGAAAGAACATGTAATGCCGCGTATCATTTGTGAATCTTCCGGAACGCAGGCAGAGGACGCACTACTGATGAAACAACTCTTTTTGAAACGCAAACAACAAGAGGATGGATCGGTCTGTTTTTGATCGGTATCGGAGTTCTACCGAGACGAATACCCGTCACGGTAGAACTCTTTTTGTTACCTGGGGAGAAGAAACGCTGCTTTACGTTGTGCCGAGTAAACCGTATCGGTCATTCAATGCTTCTATTTTTCCGGGTAGTGTGTTGCTGATGGAGGAAAGAGAATCGGAATACAGGGAGAAAAAGCGATCACTCATTTCCTCATTTTCATCAATGACGAGCATGGCGCTTAAGTAGTAAACGGCAGGTGTTGTAAAGCAACCGCTTAACAGAAATTCATCACTCATTGTAATTTGAATTCCATCAAAAGGAGGACGTTTTTCCAAACCGTTTGCTTGCCGATAACGAGCTTCCGTGGCATCACATTCATTCAAATATGCAGCAAGCAGATAGGGGGCTCGTTCGAGGTAATCGGCATTTTCCGATGCACTACCGGTTTCCTCACAAACCATTTTGACTGCCGCTTCAAAAATTTCTTGATAGGTCATGTTTGCTTATTCCTTGCCGGATGTTTGGATGTTGAGGTCCAGTAATACCATTTCGTTCGGGTAAACGACTTTGGCACCGTATAGGTGGAGACCTTTGACCGCATCGGCAAAGCGAAGTTCCGGTCGATAAGCGTCAATTTCGGAGAGTTGTTCGGCAAAGGCAATTGCACGCTTGGTACGCGCCAGACATTTGTGCTTATAACCGTTGTCGCTTTCCGATTTGACAATGTTGTTGGAAACAAAAATCTTGCAACCGCCGATCGCACCGATGCAACCGTTTTCCAAAGCTTCGGAATTATCGGTTGAAAGGGAGACTTTTGCTTTCAGAATCATTCCGGCAATTTCAGGAGACACTTCAATAACCACGTCATCGGGATCGGAAACATTGTTTGAAAAGAGTTTTGTACGTGCGTCGATCAGAAGATGGATGATGTTTTCGGGGGTTACATTGGTTTCGGTAATCGTACTTCCGGCTGCACCGAACAGATTATAAATATATTTGTCGGCATCGTTTGCGAGTGCGCTTGCCGCGTTTTTCATTGCCGCTTCCATCAATCTTGGGGAAGATTGCGCACGGTCAATGTCGTCGATTTGGAAATTGAAATATTTGGCTTGGTCGATCAAAAGTTCACGGAAATTGTCCGAAAGTGCTGTCGGTGCGCTCATGTTGGAATTTTTGGTATATTCCGATACCGTTACGGAATTGATTCCGCAAATTCGAACTTTACTGCCTTTTTCGCGAATATCTCCTTCAAAATCTCGGTTACAGTTGGAGACCGCGATATATTTTTTGTCGAGTTCTTGATACAGATTTTCACTCCATACGGTAGAAATAAAATTGGTAATAGCCATGATTTTAAGTTCCTTTCTTTTTAAGAATATTGAATTATATTATCGGAATTGGGGGATTGTTTGATCGGTCATTTCCATTTTTTCATGGATTGCATGATTTTTGAAAGATGACGGCGGATTTCTTTTTGCGGCATGGAACGAACTTCTTCCGGCGTGTAGTCATCTTCGGAGGACGTCGTGATTTTTCCCGGCGAACATGCACGATTTCGTTCATTGCTTTCCAACGCACGCTGTTCTTTGCATTGTTGCTTTCGTTCCATAAGTGCATATGCGGCGGCAAGCGGAAGCTTGTCCGCGTTTACACTGTGCCAAACTTCATCCGGAAGGGATTGAATGGAAATATTCGGATAGAGCTCATGAAAATCCGAATATTCCCTCAATATTCCGAGTAATCGTTCGTTTTGTCCGGCAACAGTGCTTTTTAATTCGTTCAATTCATTGTACAAGCTTTGTAGTTCTTCTGAAGTTGTCGATAAATGCCTCGCAGAAGCAGAATCAAGATTTGCGTCGGTAATTGCAGACAATGCAGTGGCTCCAATAGCAGAATCGAGATCTGTATTGCAATTTGCAGAATCAGCAATGGTTTGGGGCAGTGTTTCGGAAGTTTTTGAAAAATTCGATTTTGCAACGGCAATTTTTTCCGTTGCATTGTTTTGCGATAGCGTAAGATTTGAACTGTCCGAAGTTGTAAACGCTTCGTTTGTATGTTCATCATCCAAGCGTTCTTCATTCATGTGTTACCTCTCCTTTCCAAGAATTTTTTGAATCAGTCGGTGTTTGTCAACCAGCGTTCCGTTTGGAAGCAGATCAAGATATTGTTGAAGATTCAAATGTCCCTCCGACAAAAGTTTATCCAAAATCGTAACAGTGGCTGAAGGTGCATAGCGCGGAGTATTTCCGGCTTCGGCGGTTGCTTTGAGAAGCTCGTTCTTTAATAATTCATAGTTTGCTTCGGCGGTGTCCGTTTTGCCATTGTCCAATCGAATCATCAGTCGTTTTCCGGGTGGAGAATAGGTGCAGAGCATATCAGCCCAAATATCGGCAAGCTCGCCGATGCAAGCATAAAAATTGGCACGCACATGTCCCAAAGAGATTGCCGAAGCCTCTTGCAGTGCAAGGATTGCACTGGTGTTGTTTGCTTTTTCATCTCCCAATGCCGATTCCGTGGCCCCCATCATATTTCGAGTTTGTTCGATGACGCTTTCAATGAGTTCCAAATATCCGGTTTGCATTTGACCGACACCGACGACCGATACTGCATCGGCAACATTTCCGCCACCCATCGCAGCAATTGCTTCACCGACACCGTTGGACCATTCCGGAATACGCGATTTATCATAGACGATTTTGGAGAATGCCGTGTTATACATATGTTTCATTGCCATTGCATAGGCTGTGTTGATATATTTTTGATTGGCAATCATATCACTTACGGGTGCATTCCCGTGAAAACAATTTTTAGCTTCATGCCAATGAAACATTGTAACAGGATAATGTTTCAAACCGGTCGAAATACGTTTGATCAAGCAGTTCCTGGTTGATTTTTCAAGAATGACTTCTCCGTTTTCCTTCGAAAAACGGATCAAATAGGTTGCTTTTTCATGTTCTGCCGGTTCGCATTGTCTCAAATCGGTTGAATATCGTCGGTCATCGTCATCCGCATGAATGTTCAGAACGGCTTTTTCGTTGCAACCGGCTTCACGTGCCTCTCGACGGAGTGCGTCTACAGAAGCGCGTCCTGCAATCAGTACATATTCTTGGGATTGCAGATCGGCAGAATTGACATCGGCAACAAAGAGATTCGTTGTATCAATGACATCGGTTCGGATTTCACCGCGAAACGGCTGACCGTTTCGGTAATCGCTGTCCCACCAACAGTAAAAGACACCATCACCGGAAATTGCCGCATCCAACAGTGCTCGATGTGCCAGAACCTCCATGCGATTTTGCTTCCAACGCCATGCGGCATTGTTGTTCAAGACGGATAGTCCGTTTTCGATCTGTTCTTTTACAACGGCGCGGTCTGCAAAAGGCAGCGCATCATCGGTATAGTGGATGGAAACATCTCCCGATAGAACATCGGAAACCAAGTAGTCTGTAACTCGGCGAACCAAATTAAAAACAGGGTGTGGCAGATCTTTGGCAGATTGTTCCCATTGGCATCCACGGTAGAATCGTTCATTTGTGCGAACCGTTTCGTAAAGACCGATGCGGGCATGATATTCTTTTCCACGCTCGTATTCTTGCCACGCTGTGGTTTGTGATTTGATAATAAAAATTCCTCCTTTCAAATATTAAGCATTGCTGAAAAAAGACAGTTTGTAAATGCTGGATTTGGATGTTCCGATTGTCGAGATCCGGAATCGTAAAAAACGATGTCGGCGAGGACGCAATCTCACGTCAAAAATTTGAGGATGGGATGTTGCGACGCGGGACGGAAGTTGGAATTGTTGAGTACCGCGTTCATTTTCGATGACGAGGGTGGTGGTGCAACCGCGCGGATTGGCACATAGAACAGCTCGAACAGAGCGTCGTTGGGTTTCAGCATGAGAAAAATCAAAATAAGCACTTTGATAGTAGGCTGAATAAGAGTTGCCGCTGTCGGTAAATTGTTGTTCATCCAGTTTGTTCAAAAGATTGCCGACTGCAAACAGTGTGCCGAATGAGCAGGTATAAAGCATGGAAGGTTGCAATCCGGAAAAACGGTACCACTGCTTGATTTGCGCATTCCAAATCCACACAATATCATCGTCTTCATTCAATGCACGCAACCATAATTCGTTGTGTTGTGCATCCCAAAAACTGACAGCCGAAGTAGCCAGGTTGGAAGGAAGCAATCCCTTGATGGAATCGGAAATATTTTCACAAATCGGATTTTCCAATTGCGCACGTGTAGAACTTAACCGAAATATGCCACTCTCATGGATTAGAATGGGATGACCGTCACATAACAAAGCCGCACCGGGAGCACTGTTTCCGATCCCATTGAGAATGGTGCGTGCAGTCAATTTTCCGTCCGCTTTTTCCAATAACCATGTTTGTCTCGAATTCAATACCAGCATTGCATCATAGTACGGACAAATTGCCGTGATCGGATGGAGTGTATCACCAAGAAAAAGAGTATCCGAACCGGTAAAATAGATGGCATCGGCACGATTGTAAAATAAGTGACTGTAGTTTACTTGATTTCCGTCCGGCGTGGTTGAAATGTATAAGCGGTTTCCTTCGGAACCACCGTAGAGCAAGAGGCTTTCCTCACTTTTTGACGGATCCACATATCCGTTTGGAGAGGCAAGTATTTGTTTGCGCAATGTTGTATTCAAATCAACTGAGAATGCAATTTCCACAATGGTTCCGACAGATTCCCGCGGTAAGGTCACATAATTTGTATTGATGGTGAATGTATAGTCTGTAACCTCTTTCCCATCTACCAATATGCGGTCGATGCTTTGTGGATAGTAGGGAAGATAAAAAACGGTGCTACCGGTGGAGTTGAGAAAATGAATTCGCATGCGTGGTGTCAAAAGGTTGACGGATTCATATTCTTCTCCGTAGTTTGTAGGATGCCAATTGTAGCCGATCAGCGGTGCATAGGGAACAACAACATCAAATTGCTCTTCCTCCGAACGAAAAATTTTCATTTGACTGCCGTCCAGCAGAAGTAGCAGATCATTGTATAAGCAAAATGTGACGTTCCCGACGGAGGAATCCAGTGTCCCGGCGGGATACTTTTCGGATCCTTCGTTTGTTAAACGGTAAATTTGATTGCCGGCAACAATGAAAAAGTAGCTTGTCCCGTTGACTGTACCTTCCCACATTCCGCGAATGGAACCGTCTGAAAAATGCATCAGAAGCCGCGATCCGGAACGTGTTTCCAATGTTCCGTCGGCACGAATGCGAAAGTTGCAAATATCGGATGCACCGTTACTGTTCGGAAGATCGCTGTTTCCGAGACCGGAAAAACCTGTAACCTCTTTGGAAACCAATGCTCTGCGAGGTTTGATTTTTGACATGAAATTGAATCACTCCTTTCTAAAATAGATTGATCACATTTCAAGAGATTTTTTGAAAAATTAAAATAAAAACTGTTCTTGTTCTTGATTTGGAAACCGAAAATTTCGATCAGCTTGTCCTGCACGTTGATAGGAAGATAGATGGCTCATGACTGCGTAGCGCAGTGCTTCCGGTGCATGTGTGATCTCATGCGGTTCTCCGGCGGCATCTTCCGGACGGTTGGTGTCGCATAGAAGAGCCGAGAGGGAGTGTATGAGAACGGAACATATCGAAGAAATGCGTAAGGACGGTGCACCGGGACGCGGTGAAAGATATTCTCGCAATACTCGCCATCCGGGAATGCGTCGGTTGTCAGCACGGCACATCAGTGGCATGCCGCAGACGGATTGCATCAGTTCAAATCCGCTTTTTCCGCTATCTTGACGCCGATTCCAAAGATCCGGAGGAGAGACAATATATTCGACCTGCTTTCCGTCACAAAGTCGGACAATCGCTTCTGCAGCTGCACGCAGTGTTAAATTCGATTGGCAAAATTCATTTTGCACAAACAGGTTTCCCTTGTCGTCCATGCCGATCAAGAGAACTGCCAAAAGATCAAAACCGTAGTCCATTGCCGCAAAGTATTGTAAGTTTGGCGGAATATGATTGATGGCACAAACATGGATGTCTTGCTGAAATTCTGGTAAAAATTGTCCTTCAAATACATCCCAACGCCCGTAAAGCCATGCTTCACGTAATTTGGGCGGCAAAGTTTCCAACTGTTGTACATAGGTTGGATCGGCAGAGAGAAGAACCGGATTATCGTAAACTTGCGCGGGAATAAAACAGTAGTCGTTTGGAGATTCATTTGCTCGAAAATTTCGATCGATGAACAATCGTTTGACCCATGCATGACCGATTCCTCCCGGATTACATGTCAAATACATGCGGCGGGGGATTTCTTTGGTTCCACGTAAACAAGCCTTCAAAACCGTGAATTGCTGTTCGGAAAGTTGTGTTGCCTCGTCAATGGCGATAATGTCATATTCCTGCCCTTGATAGCGCAAGGTATCCCGTTCCGTTGCACAATGACCGAGTGCAATGCTACTTCCGTTCGGAAATGAAAGCAATTTTTCTCCCGCATGATAAGTAATGATACCGGAATATTCATTGAGTAGCGGACGAACATGATTGGCTTTCAGTTCGGCATAAGAACGTCGTATCAACAGGCAGCGGATGGAAGGGTATCGCAAGCACAATCCAACCAATTTTCTACGGAGCGCCCATGATTTTCCGCCACCGCGTGCGCCTCCGTATGCAGTATAACGGCTTCGGGAGGCAAAAAATAGTTTTTGGCGTTCGTTCGGAATGCCGCCAATTCGCAATGTTTCGGTTTTCATGCGCCATCCTCCGCAATGTCATGCTCAAAGATCAAACGAATTGCTTCGGATTCTCCTTCCGCGGGTGTCTCTTCTCCATAGCCCAACCGTTTCTTGAGATAGAGGTTGAGCAAGGTTTGAGAAGGAACGGAAAAATTCAAAGCTTCGTCTTCGAGAATCGTGCAGATGCGATCGTACATCGTCGCGTATTCTTTTTTCCAATGTTCGATTTCCGATGAACCGCAACCCAAAAATCGGCAGAACCCTGCAAGATTCGGTAATTTCCCGCTCTCTTTTTTTGCATTGCCGTCCGGCGGTGGGCGACAGGCTGAAATATAGTTTTCCAGTTGTCGATAAATCTTTTTTTCGGATACGGCATGTGGCTTTCGCTTGCCGTTACTTTGATACATACAATAGAATCACCTCCGTTAAAAATCATCTCTTGTCCTGTGACGTCTGTATTCTATCATACCAAAACGTGCCATACAGTGCCGAAGGATGCCACACCGTGCCATGTTTTTCAAAAAATTTGATTTTGTAATTTTCGGCATGACCGAATATGCCGAGAATCCTGTTGAAAATCAAAAAATGAGCTCCCAATTGTTTTCAACGGACTTTTTTGCAAAAGAAAATGGTTGAAAACGATTTTGAAAAGGAAGCTCATTCTTATCTACTTGGTTGTTGGATTGCTTTTTAAGAAATTTGATTCTATAAAAAACGGAACGCTTCCGCAACATATGAAGACGTTCCGAATACAAAAAAGGAACGATTTTCTTCCTTAGGAAGGTTAGAAAAATCGTTCCCTTTATTCCATTTGTTTGAATTAGTCTGTCACAAACGGAAGCAGTGCCATATTCCGTGCACGCTTGATGGCAGTATTCAATTCTCTTTGGTGAACGGCACAGGTACCGGAGATTCTTCTGGGAAGAATCTTACCTCTTTCACTGATAAACTTTCTCAGTTTTGCACTATCCTTGTAGTCAATGAAAGCAACCTTGTCCGCACAGAAAATGCAGACCTTTTTTCTTCTGCGGTTATTGTTCGCGGGACGAGCCGGACGAACAATTTCTTCTGTCTTGGTTACATTGTTATCCATCTTATGAAATCCTCCTTTGTTCATTTGATTGCTCTTCATCAGAAGGGCAGATCGTCGTCT
>CAZUYA010000032.1:0-21163 GCA_964624685.1 uncultured Ruminococcus sp.
CGGCGGCAAAATGGACATTCGTCAATGTTGTTTTTATCAGTTTGCTTTATACGGTTGCGGATCGCTTCAAACGAAAGCGAACGGTCGAACGTCCCGTCAAACAAATCCTTGCCGCAACGGAACAGCTGATGCAAGGCAATTTTCACATACGAATTTCACCGAATTGTCAAGGTTTGTCCGAATATGGGTTTGATGAAGTGATTGAGAATCTTAATCAAATGGCAAAGGCGTTGGAAGGAATCGAGACCTTGCAGAGCGATTTTATCGCCAATGTATCCCATGAAATGAAGACGCCGCTTGCGGTCATTCACAGCTACAGTGTGCTTTTATCGAATCAAAAGCTCAATGATGATGAGCGGATTGAATATGCAAACGCGATTTCCGATGCGACGATCGGATTATCCGGTTTGGTCAGTCATATTCTCAAGCTCAATAAGTTGGAGAATCAGCAATTTTCTCCGAATATCGCGCGGTATGATTTGGGGGAGCAGCTTTGTGAATGTTTGTTGGGTTTTGAACGCACGTGGGAAGAAAAAGGAATTACAATCGAGACTGAAATCGGTGAAAATGTAATTGTTTGCGCCGATGCCGAACTGATGACTTTGGTATGGAATAATTTACTTTCCAACGCATTCAAGTTTACCGAGAACGGTGGGACGGTTCGCGTGCGTGTTACTGAAGAATGCGGCACGGCAATCGTTTGCGTTTCGGATACCGGATGCGGGATTTCCAAGGAGGTCGGCGCACGAATCTTTGATAAATTTTACCAGGGTGATTCTTCTCACGCAACCCAAGGAAACGGATTGGGCTTGGCATTGGTCAAGCGTGTGATTGATTTGTGCGGATGCGATATTTCGGTGGAAAGCGAACCGAATGAGGGAAGCACTTTTACAGTGACGATGAGGAGTGCCGGACATGAGCAAATGGAAAAAACGGTTGAACAAATTGCTGTATCCGCCGATCCGGGTGTTGATTTTTGTGACTGCGATTAGTCTTTCGGCGGTGGCTTTGATTTTTCTCAACGGTTGGAGTGAACATCCGTTGGCGGCGGTTGCCTATGCACCGGCGGCTTACAGTGTTACGGTCGTCACATTGTTTTGTATTTTTGTTTTACCGGATCGCTATCGGCAGATCAAACAACGCATTTACGACCATCCGTTCGGGCATCGGTTTGTCACAGACGCTGTTTTTCGTATGCGGGTATCATTGGATTGTTCGTTGGGGATCAATTTGCTGTATGCGGGGTTCAAAGCAGTTCTCGGAATTTACTATCAAACCGTATGGTTTTTGCTGTTTGCCGTATATTATACGATCTTGGCATTGATGCGCTTCCTCTTGTTGCATTATGTGAGCCGTTACGGGATTGGAACCCGACCGCGGGGAGAGTTGCAACGTTCGCGCTTGTGTGCCGTGATTCTGTTGTTTGTCAATCCGGTACTATCCGTTGCCGTTTTGATGATGATTCATTTTGAACGCGGCTTTGAGTATCCCGGAATGTTGATCTATGTCATGGCGGCATACACTTTTTATGTTACAACCATGGCAATCATTAATCTGGTTAAATATCGTAAGTATCACAGTGCGGTGATGTTCATGGCAAAAATTGTCAATTTGACTTCCGCAATGGTTTCCATGTTGGCATTGGAAACGGCGATGTTGGCACAATTTGGCACGGAAAGTTCTCCGGAATTTCGAACGACCATGCTGATTGCAACGGGTGCCGGAATCAGTATTCTGGTGGTGTTCCTGTCCGTAGCGATGATCGTGCAGACAACGGGACAGTTGAACAGACAAAAGAAAGAGGAGGAAAGAACATGAAAGAATCCGAATACGAAGGATTTCATTATACCTATTCGGCGACGCAAAAAGAAGAAGTGGAGAAGATTCGAAAAAAATATTTGCAGCCGGAGGAAGCAGACAAACTGACACAGTTAAAAAGATTGGATGCGAGCGTGACTCAAAAAGGTATGGCGGTTTCGATTTTTGTCGGAATCATCGGAACTTTGGGATTGGGATTTGGAATGTGTTGCAGTATGGTATGGAATGAGTTGCTGCCGGGGATTTTGATTGGATTGTTCGGCATGGGGATGATTGCACTTGCTTATCCGTTGTATTCCAAAATTACCGAAAAAGAAAAAGCCCGTTTAGCACCGGAGATCTTGCGCTTGACGGACGAATTGATGAACGGAGAATTGAATCATCGGATATAACCGATGTTTGATCGGTGTTTATGATGTGGACACAAGACGATTGCGGATGATTTTGAAATTCAAATCATCAAAATTTTATACAAAAAGCGGCAGAACATTTGGAAGTGTTTGTAAAACGGTTTTGCATCCGTACCCCCTGGGTACGGATGCTTTTTTATGAGCATCACCTCAGAAAAATGGTAATAGCCGATAAATTGAATTTTATAAATACTTTTGCAAATATATCATATCGATCAACTGTACACCACACTCATATATTGGATGGTCATAATGATCTGTAAAAAAATTAGGTATTATATGCGAACGAATAAAACCGCATTTTTCATAAAACGGTATTGTCAGAGGGCTGTCGCCTGTTCCTACTTGTAAAATAGAGTATTGATTTTTATATTTTTTAACGAGAAAATCAATCAGATTTTTTGCATACCCTCTGCCTTGATATTTTGGAACTGTTGCAATATTTTTAATTTCAATTATACCGTTTCCTTCATCTGTAACGATACACTCACATTTAATACCATGATCATCAAGTACATACATAGTACCTCTGTCAAGATAAAGGTCTATCATATCTTCCTGTTCATCTGCAAGCAAAAGCAAATCCAGGTATTGCTTTTTGTTTAATTTTACCTCATAGATTGACATTGTTCCCACCTATAACCAATACAAAGAATGTTACCGTTTGGCTAAAATAACCGAAATATTTTTGTATTAGCCATAAATTATTTTGAGTTTTGTGATTCATCATAAAGAATAATATATAATATAAAAGAGAAACCATAAAATTAAGAGTTCGATACCAACTGCATTGCATCAAAATCCAAAGAATAGACCACTTTGGCAGCCCCTGTAACGGGGACGGGAATTTCGGAGATAAAGCGGTGTGGTTGCTCCGGTAAGAGCGTATTTAAGATCCATTCGTTGCCGCCCCCCAAAATTTTGTTTTCGGAGGATAAAAACTGATAGTGCAGTCGCATGGATTTGAGCGGTTGATCGTAATGCCCTGTCAATGTGGCGCAAAATCGCATTCCGTATTCCGATTTTGACAGCTTGACCTCGGAAAGGGAGGCGTGTTTCATGATGGGCGTTTGCAATTTGAGATGTGCGGTTGCCTTTGCGGTTGCCGAAAGGCTTGCCACTGCCGCGCCGCGAATTTTCTTTGTAATTCCGTAATGATAGATGCTGCCGGGGTCCAAAGATTCCAAACGATCGCCGATGACGGCGATGACCGAACCGCTTTTATCTTTCAGGGTAATATCCAGTTGGATGCCGCGTGCCATACGGTCGGGGTTTGGATTTTCAATGTCCACACCGAGGGAGAGCGTATAGGCATCTCCGTCCCGTTTTCCGGCACTGCCGCCCAAAGCACGGACGCGCAAAGGAAGTGCGGGCGGCTCCGGCGGTGCCGCCAATGCTTCCAACGCATTTCGGAAAGATTCATAATAGCACCAAGTGTAGGTCACGGACGGATTTCGGTTTTCCATATAGGCAAATTCCATCAGTGTTACGGTAAACAACCGTAAATAATGCAGGACATCCTCTACTTGATCGGCATCCACGCCGAGTGCCAATACCGTGGACCAATAGGAACCGTCCAAAGAATAAAAGCGATTGCCGTATTTGTGATTCAATGTACGATAGTCCTCACCGTCACGATTGCGGAACGCCGCGAGCATTCGTTCTATGATGGTTGACTCCACGATCGGAGAACAGGCGTGGCGGTAAAAATTTTCCGTTTCTTCAGCTGTCCACCCTTGGGCATCGGCTTCGGAAAGGAGGGCAAAAGAAAATTGTTCGTGCATGTTCAGATCTTCCACCAAAGAACAAAGGTCAATTTGCCGTTCTTTATGGATTACATACGGTGTACAGAGAAAGTCGGTGATGTCTCGCATGACCTCTCCCATTCCTTTTCCTACCGCATTTTGAAATTCCGTTTCCATATGCTTCCGATCCTTTCTTCACTTTTTTGAAAAAATATACTCCGACCTATTGTATTTTGAGACAAAATATTGTATAATAATGAGTATCCTACGGATATTATACACCGAGAAAACGGTTTTGACAAGCCCTATTTTTCCTTTTTCGGAGAATTTTGCAATTTTAACGGATTTTGTTTGATGTTCGAGGATAGTTCCCATGCAGAAAGGAAATGCAGATGTATCGGATTTTAGAAAAAAGAAGTCTCAATCCCACAGTTACATGGATGCGGATCGATGCACCGGCGGTTGCAAAAAAAGCCGAACCGGGGCAATTTATTATTTTACGTACCGATGCGAACGGCGAGCGGATCCCTTTGACCATTGCAGATTATGACCGTGTAGCCGGTAGCGTAACGATCATTTTTCAAGTTGTCGGTTCCACCACGGAATGCTTGAATCACATGAACGTCGGTGAATCGTTGCACGATTTTGTAGGACCTCTCGGACGTGCAACCGAAACGGAAGGAAAGAAAAAAGTGGCGGTTGTTGGCGGCGGCGTCGGTTGTGCCATTGCTTATCCTGTTGCAAAGAAATTTTTTGAACAGGGCACCGTTGTGCATTCTGTTGTGGGATTTCGGAACCGTGAGCTTGTTATTTTGGAGCGGGAATTTGCTGCTGCATCTTCCGAATTTATACGGATGTCGGATGACGGTTCCTGGGGAGAAAAAGGTCTTGTGACCGATGCATTGCGTCGATTGATCGAACGCGGAGAACAATATGACGAAGTCATTACCATCGGTCCCTTGCCAATGATGAAGTTTGTTTGCAAGTTGACCAAAGAATATGGAATCAAGACGGTCGCCTCCATGAATCCGATTATGATCGACGGGACAGGAATGTGCGGCGGATGCCGTTTAACGGTTGGCGGCGAAACCAAGTTTGCTTGTGTGGACGGACCGGAATTTGACGGGCATTTGATCGATTTTGATGAAGCGATCGCGCGTTCTTCCATGTATAAAGGATTCGAGCGTGCCGCACACGAGAAGACTTGCAATCTCTTTTCCATGGGAGGACAGTGATATGCCGAATATGAATCCGAAAAAGAATCCGATGCCGACACAAGAGCCGTTGGTGCGTGCAAACAATTTTGATGAAGTCGCATTGGGTTATACCGAACAGATGGCATTGGATGAGGCGGCGCGTTGCCTCAATTGCAAAAATATGCCGTGTGTCAGTGGATGTCCCGTTGGAATTGCAATCCCGAATTTTATTCAAAAAGTTAAAGTAGGCGAATTTGAGGAAGCCTATCACATCATCACGGAATCCAGTTCGTTGCCTGCTGTGTGCGGACGCGTTTGCCCACAGGAGCATCAGTGTGAGGGGCAATGCGTGCGCGGCATTAAAGGGGAGCCGGTCGGAATCGGGCGGTTGGAGCGGTTTGTTGCCGATTATCATAATGCCAATGTGACAGAAGCACCGGAAAGACCGGCGTCAAACGGGCATAAGGTGGCTGTGGTCGGTTCCGGACCTTCCGGATTAACTTGCGCCGGGGATCTTGCAAAAAAAGGATATGAAGTGACCGTATTTGAGGCATTACATACCGCCGGCGGTGTTTTGGTGTACGGGATTCCGGAATTTCGTTTGCCGAAAGCGATTGTCGCAAAAGAGATTGAAACGTTGCAGGCATTGGGGGTTCGAATTGCACTCAATACTGTGGTCGGAAAGACTGTTTCCGTTGAAGAATTGATGCGGGAACAGGGATTTGAAGCTGTTTTTATCGGTTCCGGAGCCGGGTTGCCGCGTTTTATGAAGATTCCGGGAGAAAACCTCAACGGTGTTTATTCGGCAAACGAATTTTTAACGCGTGTTAATTTGATGAAAGCATACCGTGAGGACAGTGCCACCCCGATTCTGCGTGCAAACCGAGTGGCAGTGGTCGGCGGCGGAAATGTGGCAATGGATGCGGCGCGAAGTGCATTGCGGCTGGGTGCCGATGAGGTTTCAATCGTGTACCGACGTTCCTTGGAGGAACTGCCGGCACGGCGGGAAGAAGTTGAACATGCCATGGAGGAAGGCGTTCAATTCCGTCTGCTGAATAATCCGTTGGAAATTTTGAGCGATGGGCATGGCTTTGTGGGAGGAATGAAGTGCGTTCGTATGGAACTCGGAGAGCCGGATGCTTCCGGCAGACGTTCTCCTGTGGAAATTCCCGATTCGGAATTTGTCTTGGATTGTGATTGTGTCATTATGGCAATCGGAACTTCACCGAATCCGTTGATCAAATCCACAACGGTCGGTTTGGAAGTGAATCGGCGCGGAGGAATTGTAGTTGCCGAGGAAACGGGAAAAACTTCTTTGGAAGGTGTGTATGCCGGCGGAGATGCGGTGACCGGTGCGGCGACTGTCATTCTTGCCATGGGTGCGGGAAAAACGGCTGCGCGCGCGATTGATGCGTATTTGAAAAAAAATGTTTGACAGAATAAATGATCGACGGAAAAAGCGAGTATTTCGTTTTTTCCGTCGATTGTTTTTTTCTTTTAATAAAACAGTTCAAGTTGATATAACGGTTCAAATAACATGCTGAAAGACGGCTTGATAATTGGCACCGCAAGTGAAGACTGCTTTTTTCAAATTCCGATTTTTCTGAAAAGATTTCCATTCATAAATCCGGAATGAATGTGAACAATAGTAACAGAGCCGCGTAAATTCGTGACTCGATGATATAGATAAACGAACGGACGAACGAATGTACCGAATCCTCATTTGATTCACAGATGAACGGTTCGGTCAGAGGCGAACCGTTCAGAAGAGGAGAAATCAAGCAATGGCAAGCAACAAGACTCTTGTTCCCGAAGCAAAGGAAGCTTTGGAAAGATTCAAGATGGAAGCTGCAAGCGAGGTTGGTGTAAACCTCAAGCAGGGCTACAACGGTGACATTACCGCAAAGCAGGCCGGTTCCGTCGGCGGACAGATGGTCAAGAAGATGATCGAATCCTATGAAAATTCGATCAAGACGAAATAAGGAATCCGAAACAGTGAGAAAGTTCTGCAGTGTATCAGAGTCTGTATGCCGGAAGCGGTTTGGACTTTGAATGCTCGGAACTGAGATTCCCGTGAAAAAATAAGTTGTGAAGTTGTTTTTTCACGACCGTCGACCACCGACTGTTTGAATCGTTCAAGCGGTCGGTTGAAGGAACGGGATGTCGGACTTTGCAATTGAGTCCTCGAATAAGAGGCGTATCTGTGTGTTGAAATCGGAATGTTTCAAGGTTCGGCATTGCCCTAAAAGCCGTCCCACTCCTGTTGATTGGAGTGGGACGGCTGATGCGGTTCTCAAGCTTTGAATGAATTTAGATGGTAAGATTCAAATGCGGGACTCGTCAACCAGACGTTGAAGTGCCTCTGTGGCAGAATCGGCAATAAACAAACAGCGGTTGTTTTCCAACCGTTGACGGGATTGGTGTCCGGTGGTCAGGAGTACGCAATCGGCATTCATGGCGGCGGCAACGGTTGCGTCATGATCGGTATCTCCGAACAGCAATACCGTTGTGTTGGGATGTGATTGCTTCCAAGACACGGCGATTTCCTCTTTGCTGTAGGCATGGATGTTTTCCAATCCGAGGATGCCGTCAAAACGGGGTAAAATGCCGAGATCGGAAAGCTGTTGTGTCAGCATCCGAATTTCGGTAGCTGACAATACCCATTGGGACAGTCCCCGTGTTTGAGCGGTAGTCAATGCTTCCGGAATCCCCTCGTAAAGTTTGGAGTTTCCGACGTTTTCCAAATAGTAGGTCACCCATTCCGGTGCAAGATCCGTATATTGGAATCGATCAAAATCAAAGCCGAGTCGCCTGTAATAATCAATGATGGGAAATCCGAATACTTCCCGATAGGTTGCAACCGACGGAAGAAGAGGAAGGTTATGTGCCTCCAACAGTTGGTTTGCGCATCGAACACAGGTTTCGACATCATCCAACAAGGTTCCGTTAAAGTCCCAGAATAGATGTGTATAGTGCTTTTTTTGCATGATTGACTCTCCTTTTTTTGTCAAACAAGGTTTTTTATGGAGAAAACGGCTCTTTTTTTTGAGGAAAAATTGCCGCTGAGGAAAATATTCCTTTTCCTTCCGAATTTTGTGGGTTGCATTTGATGCCTTTTTCTTGTATAATCGGAATGGGCAGGACGACGCGGTAAGATCTGCATCGGCAAATTTTCAGAATGGAAAGGAGTCATTAATTTGATTACAAAAGAAAAAGTTCGGAAAGAAAAACAACGTGAAAGGCTTCGGCGCGGGAGTGCTTTTTGCCTTATGGCAGTCCTATTGGTCGGCTGCTTGTCGGTCGGTGTCAGTGCCGACGGAGCAGGCACATTTCCGCAGGACAGCGTTTCGGCGACTGTCTGTTTGGATGGTGAAACAATTTTGACAAACGATTGTGTGATTTGGAATTCGATTACATATGTTCCGTTGAGAAAATTTTGCAATTTGTTTGATGATTGCAATTTTTCTTGGGACGGCACTTGTTCCGCGGCAACGGTGGAGACCGGTCACGGGATGACATTGACTGTTCAAAGCGGTGCGGTCTACATCTGTGCAAACGGACATTATTTTTATACGGTCGGTGCTGTGCAGAATTGGGGCAACAGCCTATATGTTCCGATCCGACCGTTGGCACGTGCGTTTGATGTCGAGTTGGTGTGGAATGCCGCTCGACATGCGGTCGAATTGCAATCTTCGAGCGGTTGTCCCGCCGTGGAGGAGGCATCTTATCCAAGTGACGAGCTTTACTGGTTGTCGCGCATTATTTCGGCAGAAGCTCGTGGGGAATCCTTGGAAGGGCAAATCGCGGTCGGGAATGTGGTATTGAATCGTGTTCGCAATTCAGCTTATCCGAACACGATTTACGGTGTGATCTTCGATCGGAAATACGGGACGCAATTTTCTCCGGTCTCCTACGGGACAATCTACAATCAACCTGCACGTTCGGCTGTGATCGCCGCCAAAATTTGTTTGGAAGGTTACACACTTTCGGATTCCGTTCTGTTTTTTATGAATCCGCGGATCGCCACTTCCAATTGGATTTCTAAAAATCGTCCGTATGCTTTTACAATCGGAAATCACGATTTTTATAATTAAACGAGATATGGCTTACAGGATATCCTTCAACAAATGATTATATCATGTTTTTTGCCCAAATACAAGCATTTTTGAATGGAATTTTGTCAAAAAATCGGACACGTCCTCCATCGTGAGAACGTGTCCTTTTGCTGTTTGTCTTTAGATGTAGAAATTTCCCCCGGTGTTTTACCGAGGGAAGAGAAAACGTTTCAGCGAAGATAAAAACGGCGAGCATTGTGCAAGCCACCGGTTTATCGGTGGTTCTGACTGAATTTTGATAATTCAAATTTCAAAATCCATCCGAAATTATCCCTCTCTTTGTCAAGATAAACAACCAATATTTACACTTTTGGCGGTCATGAAAATCTGCCGCAACCGATGCTTATGCAGAATCGGTTGCGGCAGATCATAATCAACCTTTATATTTTTTTGCTACGATCAATCCGATGCCAAGAATGGCAACGGATACGGCAATCCGGATCCATGCGGTCACATCCGTTGCAGGCGCATGATTTTCGTTCGTATCAAAAGAAGGATTGCCATCCGGCATTTGCATATCACCGCCGGAAGGACGATTGTTTCCGCTTTCACCGTTTGCGCCAAAATCATCGGGCGGCATATCTCCGTTATCGGGAGATGAACCTGGAAAATTACCACCGCCTCCACCCGGCTGATTCGACGGATCAAAGTTATCCGGCAAGTTCGCGGAAGGATCGAATCCACCCGGCATTTCGCCCGGAAAACTGTTTGGCAGACCGTTTTCGCCGCTTTCATCAGCAGTTCGTGAGACCTGCGCATCGAAATCATTGGGCATAGAAGTGTCAGACTTTCCTTTATCCGGCAGATTGGTCATATTCCCGCCAAATCCTCCCATACCACCGCCCATGGAACCCATATCAGACAGAGTGATGGAAGAAGCATCCACATAGCTCATATCATCGGTCGTTTCGTTATTTTCAAGCTGCATGGAAATACTTTCACTGCGAAGGCTACAGAAACGACGAATGGTTTCGACACCCAATTCAAATTCTTCATAGCTGTAAAACGCGGTCGGATCTTTTGCCACATAGTCTTTAATTAGATTGTAGGCGTTATCAATTATCTCTCCAATGTCCACACGATTCAAAAATTCGGCAAAATATTGATGATACAACTGTGTATATTCTTCATTGGCAACGATCCAGTTCCACATGGGACGGTCTTCGCCCGCTCCGTTATCCACAGGCGAGTCAATCGGCGTGTTTATGATGGTGTTGGCATTGTTGCCTTGAAATGTGCCATATGCCAAGTTATAGTCCCAAGGAATCATTGCCAACCTCCCGTCTTTTTCATAGAGGTAATAGTTGTGAACCATGGAACCGGTGTAACTATCTCCATTGCAAACATAGTTGTGAACAACAAAATAGCGAATGACCTGCTCTACGTCTACGACGGTTTCGATGTCCTCATCATTTGACAATTTTTTCAAAGTGTTGATCAGTCTGTTTTGATCTGTTTCTGTAATATCTGTTTTTGCATTATTCCAGATGTTGGAGTAGCTGTCGAGAGCATCATCAATGTATTGCAATTTTACATCGGCTGATCCCATTCCTGCATTGCCGCCAATGTTGCCGTTGCCACCAAAGATGTTGGAAGAGTCAAAATCATTGGGCAGCTTGGAAGAATCAAAGTTTCCCGGTATTTCTCCATTTCCGAAAGATGGCATATCCGGCATCTCGCCACCCAACCCGAAAATCGGATCCGAATTTCCAAACGAGCTGTTTCTGTCAGAGGATTTTCCGTCTGCATCGCCAAAATCGAAATTGAAATCGCTCATATCAAAGTTGCCGCCATTGCCGCGACCGCCACCGAAACTCATACTGTCCGGCTTATAAAGTTCTCCGTAATCGGAACCGTAGTTGCGTTCCAAAAAAGCTTCCTCAACCCCTTCAACCGCTAAATACAGTCCCCAATCCTCACCGTTGACCGTGATATAAACATAGCTGCACAAAGAGGAATGCACACCGAATTCATTCATCATGGTGTAGGTCAGATAATCCTTCATCATGGTAGAATCCTGAATCAGATTATTCAGACTTAACTTATCCAATCCGTGATAACTCTTTGTTTTGTCATAGTGGTCAAACTCGATCTTGAAGCTGTATCGTTCACTGCCAAGCGTTGCAACCGTAGAAAGGGATGTGTTGCCTTTTGCGCGAATCCCCACATTTTTATAGGCTTCTCCGTCGATCACCACATTGGCAACATAGTATTCTTCGCTTGCGGCATTGTCGATCAGATCATCCCAATCGTTCATGACAATGTCGATGGTGTGAACTTTTGTGGGATCAAACAGCCCGGTTTCATATCCCATCGGATTTGTCGCGATTTCCATACCAAGGGCGGCGCCGTTCATAAACAGAACGGTGATCACCAGTGTGATTGCCGTCACGACCGCTGCGATGCAATCAAAATATCGACTTCCGGACATCGGCTTACCCCATATAATCCCCGTTGTAAGAGACGATTACAGCACTGTTGATACCGGGCATTTCGGAAAGAATATTGACAAAATCCGTATCATCTTCTTTCAGGCGCACCTCAATGTTCAGTTCAATCGCTCCTTGAACGGCAGATTTGCTCTTGATCGTGGATTTGAGCACATTTTTGTTGAGGAACTCTTTGGCTTTCACCTCAGCATCATGATCGGTACAGCTCATCACCACCATATAGGGGTGGGTATTGTTCTTTCGATTGACAAACACCAGCAGAATGATGCCGATACAAACACTGCCGATGATGGCAAGAGGAATCATCCCCGCAGCCAGAATAATGCCTGCCGCAATCGACCAGAACAGAAAAGCAATATCCAGCGGATCTTTGATGGCTGTGCGGAAACGAACAATGGACAACGCCCCCACCATTCCCAAAGACAAAACCACATTACTTGTCACGGCAAGGATCACGATGGAGGTGATCATAGTCAATGCGATCAAAGTCGTACCGAAACCGGCTGAATACATCACGCCGCGATAGGTCTTCTTGTAAACAAGAAAGATGAACAGACCGATCCCAAAAGACAAAACGATGGTTAAGATCATATCAAAGATGCTGATTGCATTCACATTTTCCAAAAAATCGGATTTGAATATATCATTGAAAGTCATTATTTCAATTCTCCTTATTTTTAATAGTTTTCAGTTTCATTTAATCGTACATTCGACAGGCGGCGTATTTGGAATACGCCGTACTGTGTCGGTCTCCAAGTTGCACGGCATCTCGAATCACATCCGGCAAAAAGCGATCCCACTTCACCTCCAGAATACAGGGCGAATCCGGTACGGGAATCGTCGGGCAATCGGTGGCAAGAAAATTTGTACATCGCAAGGCGGTGCGAATATCATAATCCAGTGTTACCCGAACATTTCCGGCGGTGAATACGAATGGTTCTCTTGTATAGTCTACAATCACTTTGGGTATCAGTCCTTCATTGCGAATGCGAGCATAAAAGCCGAGGATTACCGCATCGGAACTGTTTGCCATCCAATTGACATTTCCGTCGGCGATCGCCTGTGCCTGTTCTATGGTTAAAGCTGTGGACTCTTTATACCCCAAACCGCCACATTTGAATTTCCTCTCCAAGTGAATAACAGATGTGTCGTTGTTATACAGGCGTATTCGATATTTTTCCCGAATGTTCACACCATCCAGTTTTTCGCGAAGTGCCTTATCATCCAAATTGTCAAAATACAAACTGCGAATTCTGTATTGTCCGTCAATCGCATGAGAATCCGGTGCCATGATCGCACGCAGTCTTTGCCGCAGAATCAGCATATCCGAATGACTGATTTCATGTTTTGCTTCATGTCTGAACTGCAATTTACATTCCTCCTTTCTGTCCTTTATTATAAAGTGCGAACCTGTGAGTGACATTAGAAAAAATCTTCCCGGCTGTGAATATAGCCGGAAAGATCTTTGATTTTTTTGTAAAATGCAATTAAAATCGCGCGATGAAACGAATGATCCCATGTTTCGTATCCTCTGCCCTCAAAGTCCCGCCAAAAGTTTCGGCAATGGCGCGAGCGGCTGAAAGTCCGATGCCGTAACCGGAAACATTGCTGTCCCAAGTTCTGGAGCTGTCTCCACGGTAAAAGCGTTCAAACAAACGTTCCGTGTCGATTGGAAGAGAACCGTCATAGGTATTCTCTTCCGTGATTGCAATGTGGTTGCCATCGGTACGGACCATAAAATGAATCCTTCCGTTTACAGGCGTGTACTTCACCGCATTGTCCATCAGGACAGAGATCATTTGCATGAAAGTATCTATGTGAACACGCATAACGATGTCGGATTGAATCTCGGAAGAAAACGCGATCTGTTTTTGTTTTATCGCCTCCTCATAATCCGGGAGAAAAGCTTGAATCCGTTCACTGATGTTGACCGTTTCCGTAGGCAGTTGCACATCTTCATCCAGTTTGGAAAGTGTCAAAAGATCGGACATCAAGACATTCAACCGCCGGGTTTGTTGGCGGATGTTTTGGGTGTACTTCGTTTCTCCGTTGATCAAAGCCGAAGCATCATTGTTGGATTGAATAATGGCAAGAGGCGTTTTCAGCTCATGTCCCGCATTGGTGATAAACTGTTTCTGTTTTTCAATGCCTGCCAAAATCGGACGAACCATCCGCTTGGAAAAAAGAATGACAAATATCAAAACGGCAATCCAGCAAATCATGGCTATGGCACAGGACAAACTCAACACCATCACAAAGGTTTGCGTTTGCCCGGAGGTGTCCATGAAGAAAATCAAGTTGTCACCGTTCAGCTGTTTTCTTTCGTATTTATAGGCGGCAATTTTTCCGCTGTTGTCGGTAACTTGCTCCGCATATTGTGCAGCCTGCTCTACGGTAACAGAAGAAATCTGGTCGATATTCACATCGGCAACATTGCCGTTTTTATCAATGCACACCATAAAGAATCGTGCGGATTTTATGGTATCCATATTCATGGGAGGAGAAAACGGACCTCTGCCGGGAAACTCTTTTTGCAAAAACTGATCATTCCCATCCGCTATGGTGTGAAGTACATTATCGGATTGTCTGTCCAGTATGATCCAACTGAAGATGTTGATTGCACCAACCAGCACGATCAACAGGATCGTAACGGCGGACATTGCAAAGAATATAAATTTCTTCCGTAATGTTTGTTTCATAGCGGCATCTCCAGGCGGTAACCGATGTTGCGTTTGGAAACAATCTCCACCTCCGAATTCATAGCAGAAAGACGTTTGCGAAGATAGGAAATATACAGCCACACACTGTTTGCATCGGTTTCCGCATCATACCCCCACGCCTTGATGAGCAGATCTTCCGTGGAAAGAAAAATGTGATGATGGAGCATTAACTGTTCCATCAGACGATATTCCTGTTTGGGCAATACAAATTCCGTTCCCCGGCAGAAAAGTGTCCCCGACTGAATGTTCAGTTCCAAGTCGCCGAATCGAAGCAGATCGGGGTGAAATTCTTCCCGTCTGCGCAACATGGCACGAACACGAGCCATCAATTCTCCCATATCGAACGGTTTGGGCAAATAATCGTCTGCTCCCGCATCCAATCCGCGAATACGATCTTCTACCTGCGTTTTTGCCGTGAGTAACAGGATGGGTGTCTTACAACCATTCTTTCGCAACGCGGAAAGAACTTCGATTCCGTCACGCCCCGGCATCATAATATCAAGGATTATGCCGTCGTAATCTCCCGACATTGCATAATCGAATGCATCCTCTCCGTTGTGGACCGCATCGACAAGATATTTGTGATAAGTCAGAATGTCTACCACCGCTTCGGAAAGAGCGCGTTCATCCTCTGCATACAGAAGCTTCATAAAATCTCCTCCAACCGTTTTTGTTTATCATACCATACAAATGTGAAAAAATTACGCTTTGCAGATGAAAAATCGTGATTTTACCAACGATATATTAGCATATGAAACTTAGATCGGCATAAGAAAAACTGCATAACTTGCCGTGGCGGAAGGACTTATTTTTAACACGAATCCTAAATAACAAATCCCTCCGTGCTTTGGACACGTGGCGCAACGCGCCTTCTCCCACTACAGGGGAGGCTCCTGTAAGTCAAACTTTTATCAACAGACGGAAGTCAATCAATCATTTCGAATAAATTCAATACATCTACAGTAAGAAGAAGCACATTACGCCGCAATCTTCGGGATAGGAGTCATCCCCCAATTGAGAGCCTCTCTATCCATCACACCGATTGAAAGTTCAAAGTTTGTTGGTTTGCCGCGGAGAGTATCCCAACACCTTTTTGTAAAGCCGAAAGAATACCGTATAATCTCCAAACGCATACTTTGCGCTTGCTTCTCCCGGACTCATGCCGTTCATCATATCGTTGTGCGCGGCAAACAGTTTTTTTTGCATGATGTATTGTTTCAAACCGATGTGCATGGAAGCGGAAAACGCATTCTGCAAATACGATTTTGACAAATTCAATTCCTGTGCCAAAAAATCAGCGTCCAAGGGACTTTCCAAATGTTCTTCAATCAAGCGCAAAAGGTTATTGATGAGTGGCGGTCTTTCCGAATCCACTCGTACCAATTGATCGAGGCGATAACTGCAAAATATCAACAACTCCTGTAACAGAGCTTCGGCGCATATCAAAAAATCTTCTCGACGATACAGTTCATGATACAAATCCAACGTCTTAAAAAAGCGACAAAAATTCTTATCCTCTTTGATATTGATAATGGCAGGCTCCGAAAAAACCTTTTGATAGTGTTGCGGCATTGCCAAACTTCCGTCAAAATCCAAAACATAATTTTCATACGGCATGGATGCCGTCGGAATACAGTAATGATATGTTGCACGCGGAATGATGAGCAAATCATAGGGTTTTGGACGATGCAAAATTCCTTCAATATTATAGTCGGCTTCTCCTTTTATAAACAGCAACAACTCACAATAATTGTGTGTATGGCGCGTATAAAATTGGGGATCCGGCATCTCCACGTATTTATGCGACAGCTCGTAAATCGGGGCATTGGCAAATTCTTCAAACACTGAAAAAATCCTCCCGTCCGTTTTTTTATTATTTTAACACAAAAAAGTAGAAAATGCAATAAAAAAAGTAGAAAATGCAATTCCATTTCTCATTTTAATATGTTATACTATAGATGTGCCAAACGGCACGTCCAAATATGTCACTTTATTGTGGAATACACTTAAGGAGGATTTGATCATGAAAAAAATGAGAATCGCCATTATCGGTCAAGGACGTAGCGGACACGACATTCACGGTAGCTATTTTCTTTCCGATTCCAACACCCAATTTGAAGTTGTTGCGGTTGTAGACGCTTTGGAGGATCGCCGTGAAAGAGCAAAAAACGAATTTCACTGTGATGCTTATGCCGATTACCGCGAGCTGTTCAACAGACATGACATCGACCTCATCGTCAATGCTTCCTTTTCACACCAGCACTACTCCATCGCCAAAGATTGCTTGGAACACGGTTACAATGTTTTGAATGAAAAACCGTTTGCCAAAACCGCATATGAAGCAATGGATCTGATCCTGACGGCGCAAAAACACCATGTCCTTGTCACCGCGTTCCATCAGTCGATTTACGATCCCACCGTGTTCAAAATCAAAGAAGTGATTGCCTCCGGAAAAATCGGAGAAGTCAAGCAAATCAATCTTCGTTACTGCGGATTCTCCAGACGTTGGGACTGGCAGACGCTTCAATCATTCTGTGCCGGCGGTGTCTATAACACAGCACCGCATCCGATCGGCATCGGTTTGGATCTGATCGACTGGGATCCCGCTGCCAAGGTCGCATACTCCCACTTGGATCAAGCGTTGACCAGCGGAGATGCCAACGACATGGCAAAGATCATCATCACCGCGCCCAACAAACCGCTGATTGATATTGAAGTTAATTCGGCAGATGCCTATGCAGAGAAGAACTTCAAGATTTTGGGAACCCTTGGAACCATCACAGCCCGCGTCAGCAGCAACCTGAATGTCAAGTACATCATTCCGAATGAATTGGAACCCCGCCCTGTCATTGACACGCCGCTCCGCAATCCGGAAAACGGCTATCCGATGTATTGTTCCGAAAAATTGCCTGTTCACGAAGAAGAAATTGAAGTGGTCGGCGATGTCTTCAATACCGCATGTCACACATACTACACTCGGCTGTATGATACCGTTATGAACGGCGCACCGTTGTATATTACCGGTGAGAAAGCAGCCAAAGCCATCGAAATCATCGAAGCGGTTCACGCACAAAATCCGCTCCCCGTAAAATATTGATCGGCATACCGCAAAAGGAGAAGTGTACCATGTTTAAGATTGCAATCCTCGGGTGTGAAAATTCTCACGCCAACAGCTTTTTGGGACAGCTCAGAGATGGAAGACATGATGATGTGACGGTCATCGGTATTTACTCCGATGAACCGGAAGCATGCAAAAAATTGCACGACGAGTTCGGTGTCTATGTTATGAAAAGTTATGATGAATTTGTCGGTCAAGTAGACGGCATTATGATCACCGCACGTCACGGCAACAATCATTACAAGTACGCAAAACCTTACCTGCCGTCCGGAATTCCGATGTTCATTGACAAACCGATCACCTGTTGCGGTGAAGAGGCTGTCGAGTTCATGCGCGAGGCAAAGAAATACGGTGTCCGCTTGTGCGGCGGATCCAGTTGCAAATACCTCCCCGGTGTGACCGAAACGGCACGGCTGGTACAAAGCGGTGAGCTTGGTACCATCCATGGCGGCAACGTTTGCGCACCGCTTGCCATGGAAAGTCCTTACGGCGGATTCTACTTCTATTCTCAACATCTGGTTCAAATGATGACCACCGTCTTTGGTAACGATGTGGAAGAAGTTTCTGCTTATGCTTGCGGAAAAGATGCCGCATTTGTCGCAAAATATAAAGATTACCCCATCACCGGTTCCTATTCCTGTGAAGGGTGGTATTACCATGTGACCGCATTCGGCGGAAAAGAATTGAAGGCTGAGAAATGTCCCTTTACCTCCTATCCCTTTGAGTGCGAGTTGGACGATATGTACGAACTGCTGTGCGGAAAGGAAATGAAAGAATCCTATGATGAATTCATTCGTCCGGTCTTTATCCTCAACGCATTGGAAGCTTCCATAAAATCCGGAGAAAGCGAAAAAGTCAACGTGATTCCCGTATAACCCATATAAAAAGATCCGAAACACGGTGACAACTTTATTTCTGCCGCCGTGTTTCGTCTTTGAATCGACACAAATTGAAAGGATATAAAACTATGTTAAAACAGATAGTCAAAGATCAATTGACCGTAAAAATTTATAAAAACCGCGCCGAGGCAGGCAAAGATGCCGCTCGTGACGGTGCAAACGCCATTCGCGAACTGTTGGCAAAACAGGAGTGGTGCAACATCATTTTTGCCGCCGCACCTTCTCAAAACGATACGCTTGCCGCTCTGTTTGAGGAAAAAGGAATCGACTGGAGTCGTTGCCGTGCATTCCACATGGATGAATACGTCGGTTTTCCGAAAGAAAAAGAGCAAAGTTTCGGACATTATCTCTACGAACACGTCTTCGGTCGTCTGCCTTTCGGCGAAGTCCATTACGTAAACGGTGCCAATCCGAATCCGGAAGAAGAATGTATCCGCTATGGTGAATTGCTGACAAAATATCCGACCGACATCGTATTCCTCGGTATCGGCGAAAATGCGCATATTGCTTTTAATGATCCGTGGGTTGCCGACTTTAACGATCCCAAAAAAGTGAAACTGGTTCCGCTGGACGAAACCTGCCGCAACCAACAGGTCCACGACGGTTGCTTTGCCACCATTCATGATGTTCCCACACATGCATTCACTTTGACCATTCCGACGCTGACAGCCGCTAAAGTGATGATCTGCACGGTGCCCGCTGCAACCAAGGCAGATGCCGTCTATCATACCGTCAATGCCAAGATCGGAGCGGATGTTCCCGCTACCGCAATGCGTTTGCACAACAATGCAACGATGTATTGCGATGCAGAAAGCGGTGCAAAACTGTTATGATGACACAGATCATCAACGGACAGGTCATCCGCAACGGAAAAATTCTTTCGGAAGACGTCTTTTTTGCCGACGGAAAGATTCTTTCCAAGCGTGAAGCCATACTTCGCGGACAACCGGATCGCGTCATAGATGCAAACGGTCATTACGTCTCAGCCGGATTCATTGATCTGCATGTACACGGCGGAGGCGGTCACGATTTTTTGGACGGAACACCGGAGGCTTTCAGCGGTGCCGCCGAATTTCACGGCAAACACGGCACCACGGCAATGTGTCCAACGGCAACTTCCGGACCGTTTGAGGACATGGTACGTATGTTCGATGCCTATCGACAAGTTCAAGCGAATGGATGTAACGGTGCAGATTTCATCGGCATGCACATGGAAGGTCCCTATTTTGCACTTTCGCAAATGGGAGCGCAAGATCCCAACTTTATCCGCGATCCGGATCCGAAAGAATACGGTGCACTTCTTGCCGCAACCGATGACATCGTGCGTTGGAGCATCGCACCGGAACGGGACATCGGCTATGCTTTTGCGGAAGAGCTGAATCGGCGCGGAATTTGGTTGAGTGCGGCGCATACCGATGCCGATTGCCATCAGATCCAAGAAGCGAAAAAACACGGATACACGCATATGACACATTTTTATTCCTGCATGAAAGGAATGGAACGCATCAATGGAATGCGTATCGCCGGTGCCATCGAAGCCGCTTATCTTGACGATGACATCACCGTGGAGATCATTGCAGACGGGATGCATTTACCGCATGAGCTGTTGCAAATGGTCTACAAAATCAAAGGTGCGGATCGGACAGCACTCATCACCGATGCGGTTCGCGCCGCCGGCGCCGCAAACGGAACCAAGAGCATCATCGGTTCTTTGAAGAACGGACAGGAAATCTACATTGAACGCGATGTTGCATGGGTTCCTGGCGGGCAGGCATTTGCAGGAAGCATTGCAACAACTGATCGCTTGGTACGTACCATGCTGTCAGCGGGGATCCCGTTGGTCGATACCATCAAGATGGCAAGTGAAACTCCCGCACGATTGGTTGGATGCACTTCCAAAGGAACACTGGATCCCGGAAAAGACGCCGACATTGTAATCTTTAATCAAAATATTGAAATGCAGCACGTCTTTGTACGCGGAAAAGACATTCTCTGCCAACCGTAATCAACGGATGGATAGTATATTTTTCAATGATGTGAGACCAAAAAAGAAAAGAAAAAAGTAAAAAGTTCGGTTAAACGCTTTTGCAGTCGGAAGGAGGGGCGAAGCCCCGATTGGAGACTGCAAAAGCGGCGCGCGGGCGCGTTGTTCAGGGACAGATGTACTCAAGTTCCTTACGTTTCCGGTTCGGCGATTTCCAACCGAGAATCGCCATGGGAATATTGTTGAAACGACGCAAATAACATTTCATCTGTTCTTTCAGATCGGCAACGGAGTAGAAACGCAAATCGTTATAAAAACGTTTCTGATCGTTTCTGTGGCTTCTCTCGACTTTGCTATTATGCTAAGGTGTTCTCGGACAGACCGGTTTATGCTCGCTCTTGTAACAGTTACGGAACAGATCGAAAGGATGTGTTCTCTTTGTCTTAACGAAATGGGTAAATTCGGCTCCGTTGTCGGTTTGAATGATCTTTGGAGCATAACCCATCTTTGGCACTATGGTTTGTGCAAATTGAGGTTAAAACTTTCTTTGCACATATTATACGGCTTAAAAAAATAATTTTTTTTTGAAAAGGCTATTGACAAAAGGGCGTATATGTGGTATAATACTACAGTACTTGTGATGAGCACACATCAATGCGAGTGTAGTTCAATGGTAGAATCCCAGCCTTCCAAGCTGGTCGCGTGGGT
>CAZUYA010000033.1:0-20982 GCA_964624685.1 uncultured Ruminococcus sp.
GGATTATGACTTGCGGAAATCATGATCCCGCAATCAAACTCATCTCCGGCAACCGCATAAGAAACGCTTGGTGTTGTGGTAACATGCAACATGTAGGCATCGGCACCGGATGCAGTCAATCCGGCAACAATGGCATATTCAAACATGTAGCTGGAACGTCTGGTATCTTTTCCGATGACGGCGCGTACCTTATGCGTTCCTCCTTGTGCATAATACCATCCCAAAAAACGCCCGATCTTATACGCATGTTCGGACGTCAAAGTAATACCCGCTTCCCCGCGGAAGCCGTCGGTACCGAAATATTTTCCCATGTTTTTCTTTTTTTCCTCCTCGTTGTGTTTTGCGCATGACAAGCAAATACAAAAAACAGCTATTATATAGTATATCATAAAACTCGCAAAATGTCAATATCTAAAATTAAAGAACTTTTTACCAAAAATGAAGAATGCACGCAAAAAGCAAAAAAGAACCGCCACACGGTTGTGTGACGGTTCCAAAGCATTTGAAAACATTTCGGCATCAAATGCTGTGTATGCCGTTTTGCGAATCGGCATGTTCGGCATCCAAATTGTATTTTTTTGCTTTCCGATACTCAAAGAACTTTTTGGAAACCTCCGGGAACAGTGCATAGGACAATACATCCTCATCTTGTTCGATATATTGTGCAATTTCACTGCGAAGTTGTTCCAACTCCGGTTTCAAAGCATCTGCGGGACGATAGTCGATCGGCTTCTCATTACCGATAATCTTCTTGACAAACGCAGGATCGATGGCAACCGGTGTTTTACCGTATTCTCCGCGAACAATTCCCTTAAATTCTTTGGTAACGGTCTTATAACGTTCGCCCATGATTACATTGAACACAGCCTGCGTACCGACAATCTGGGAGGACGGTGTAACCAGCGGAGGATACCCGACATCTGCACGCACACGCGGAACTTCTTCCAAAACGGCGGTCAATTGATCGGATTTTCCAGCCTGTGCCAACTGACTCATCAGGTTGGAAAGCATTCCGCCCGGAACCTGATAGACCAAAGCGTTGACATCGACTTTGAGTGCTTTGGGATTGAGCAATCCGTTGGCAAGATATTTTTCACGCAGAGGCGTAAAGTATTTGGTCACGCGATCCAAATCGGTCAACTTCAATCCCGTATCGTAAGGCGTTCCTTCCAATGCGGCAACCATCGCCTCCGTAGGCGGCTGAGAAGTTCCCATCGCCATGGGAGAAATTGCGGTGTCGATAATATCCACACCTGCTTCCACCGCTTTCATCAAAGTCATGGATGCCAAACCGGCTGTATAGTGCGTATGCAATTGCACGGGAACCTTGACGGATTCTTTCAACGTCTTAACCAATTCGTATGCGTCATACGGCTTTAACAATCCTGCCATATCCTTGATACAAATGGAATCGGCACCCATCTCTTCCAATTGCTTTGCATACTTGGAATAATAATCCATCGTATAAACAGGACCGGTTGTATAGGAAAATGCAGCCTGAACATGACCACCTTCCTTTTTCGTCGCATTGATGGCAGTCTTGAGATTTCTCGGATCATTGAGTGCATCAAAAATACGAATAATATCAATTCCGTTTGCAATCGACTTTTGTACAAAATATTCTACCACATCATCGGAATAATGACGATAGCCGAGAATATTCTGTCCGCGGAACAACATCTGCAACTTTGTGTTCTTCACTTTATCGCGGATCAGGCGCAATCTTTCCCACGGATCCTCATTCAAGAAGCGCATGCAGGCATCAAACGTCGCACCGCCCCACGCTTCCAAAGAATGATAACCGATTTTGTCCATCTCCTCCAATATGGGGAGCATTTCTTCCGTAGTCATACGGGTTGCAATCAACGACTGATGGGAGTCGCGAAGCACTGTTTCTGTAATTTTTACTTTTGCCATTTCAATATACTCCAATCGGTAAAATTAGTGGAAGCAAGCCAAAAGAACACCGGCAGCAACTGCGGAACCGATGACACCTGCCACATTCGGTCCCATGGCATGCATCAAAAGGAAGTTGGAAGGATCTGCCTTTTGCCCTTCCACTTGAGCAACGCGCGCTGCCATCGGAACAGCAGATACACCTGCGGAACCGATCAAAGGATTGATCTTACCGCCTGTCAATTTGCACATCACTTTTGCGGTCAACAAGCCACCCACAGTGGAGATGGCAAATGCGGTCAGACCGAGTGCGATAATTTTGAGCGTATCGACGGAAAGGAAGCTCTCTGCCGTTGCCGTTGCACCGACCGAAATACCGAGACACACGGTCACGGCATTCATCAACCCGTTTTGCACGGTCTTGGAAAGACGTTCCGTCACACCGCATACATTCAAAATATTACCGAACATCAAGCATCCGATCAAAGACAATGCAGACGGAACAATAAATCCGACAATAACCGTAACCATAATCGGGAAAATCAATTTTTCCAATTTGGAAACCGGACGCAATGCGGTCATTTTGATCTTGCGCTCTTTTTCCGTCGTTATCAACCGCATGATCGGAGGTTGAATCATCGGAATGAGTGCCATGTAGGAATATGCCGCAATCGCAATGGAACCGAGCAAAGCGGGAGCCAACGTTTTGGTAACGTAAATTGCAGTCGGTCCGTCTGCACCGCCGATGATACCGATGGAAGCGGCTTCCGCACCGGTAAAGCCCAGAAAGATCGCACCGGAAAATGCAACAAACACGCCCAACTGTGCACCGGCACCAATGAGCAAGCTCTTGGGATTGGAGATCAAAGGCGTAAAATCGGTCATCGCACCGATTCCGATAAAGATCAAACAGGGGTACAAACCTGTCTTGACGCCGATGTAGAGAATATCCAACAATTCCCCTTTGTTCAAAATATGCAGATAATCAATGGTTCCTTCGGTCATATACCACTCCGAATGGAACAATTCGATACCGGGAATATTGGTCAAAAGCATGCCGATGGCAATCGGAAGCAGCAACAACGGCTCAAAGCCTCTGCCAATGGCAAGATAGATCAGCACTCCGGCAATGGCGATCATTGCCAATGTCTTGACAACACTTAACAGATCGCCTCCGGCAAACAGTTGCGCAATCCCTGTATCGCCCAAAAATGTTTTGATACTTTCAAGTAAATCCATGAGGCTGATTCCTTTCTTCTAATTTTATCAAAAAAATAATTCTCGAAGAAAAAATCAGTTCAAAGTGACCAAAACCGCATCGGTCGCAACGGAAGATCCCTGCGTAGCTTCAACGGTTGCAACCACACCGTCTGCCGGTGCCATGATGTCATTCTCCATCTTCATCGCTTCCAACACACACAAAACGTCACCCTTCTTAACGGCATCGCCGGGCTTCACCTTTACTTTGATCAAAGTACCGGGCATCGGAGCTTTGACAACAGTAGCACCGGATTTGCCGGCAGCTGCCTTGGGAGCAACGGGTGCCGCCTTGGGAGCAGGAGCCGCAACAGTCGGTGCGGGTGCCGCAACAGGTGCCTGTGCGCCGCCCTCAATCTCTTCAACAACAACGTCATATGCTACGCCGTTTACAGTTACACGATAGTTTTTCATAATATCATTACCTAAAACCTTTCTTGTTCAATTCGTAAAATTACGGATGTTCAAATATTTTTTCCGGAAGTTCTTCCGGCACGCTTAAAGGAAACAACACGGAAAGTTCCAACTGTTCCCTCTGCAGCCAGATGAGCGGAAACAGCCGCTGTGATTACGGCAATCGTCACATCATCGTCTGTAGAGACAATCTCAGCCGATTCTTGTGCAACCGGCACTGCTGTTTCGCTTTTTGCGGAAACAGACGACGCATTTTCAGCTTTTTTACTTCCTTTGTGAAGCAACAAATGCATCAACTCGATCGCTCCCCACAACAATGCCAACACAATGAAGATGGTCACCATGCCCATCAACGTCACGGTTCCGGCAGTGGAAGCACGTTCGCCCCACGACATTGCAGTTTCCGTACTCGCCTCGGCACTCAACGCAAATAAATTCATCATGATTGTTACCTCCGATTACAGAGGAAGGTTGCAATGTTTGCGTGCGGGAATACCTTCTTGCTTCATCATCAACATGTACACTGCCGCACAAATACGTTGACGCAACTCGGAAGGATCGATCACATCGTCAATGCTACCGTCGGCAGCCGCCGCAACGGCAGACGCTTTTTCTTTGATCCACTGCTCTTCCAACATTGCGCGAGTGGTCTTCTCGTTGATCCGATCATTCCAAAGGAATGCAACGGCGGACTCCGGAGCCATGACGCTGATTTCGGCTGTCGGAAGCGCATAGACCATATCGGCACCCAATGCTTTGGACCCCATCAGCGTAAATGCGGCACCGTAAGCTTTGCCCGTGACGACGGTAATTTTTGCCGTATCGGCAGAAGCATACGACATAGCCAACTTTCCGAGCTGTGCCGACAAAGGCGCGCCTTCCGCTTCACTGCTGACTTCCACACCGACGCTATCAATCAAAGTGATGACGGGAATGGAGAAACTATCGCAGAAATTGACCAATCTTGCCGCTTTTTTCGCTGCATCGCAAGTCAAAACACCGTCTTTTTCGGCACCGTTATTGGCAACAACACCGCAAATCACGCCTCCGAAAGAAGCAAAACCGGTAAATAGTTCTTGTGCATAATCGCCACCCAACTCCACAACATCGGAAGCATCAGCCAATTGTTCGATCAATGCTTTTCCGGTCAAACCGTCAATGGAAACCGTGCGATTCACATCGTCGATCACATCTTCCGAAATGACACCCTCGACATTGTTGGAAGGCAACATCGCGATCAATTTTGCGGTCTTTGTAATCGCCTCTTCTTCAGTCATCGCGCAAACGGAAGCAAGTCCTGTGTGAGCCGCATACTCGGCATTTCCGACTTCTTTACCAACGATAAACGGTGCATTGACAAACAGTTGCGAACGATCCTTGATCGTTACGATCACATCGAACATCGAAGCAATGGTCGCCGACATTCCGGCACAAACACCGCCAATGATCGCAATCTGCGGAATGATGCCGGAAGCACGGCTGACACAGTTGAGCATTTTGCCGTAAGCGGACATCACAGCCGCCCCATCATCAATCATCGCTCCCGCACTGTCAAAAATTCCGACAATGGGTGCTCCGTTCTTCATTGCCATACCGTAAAGCATTGCAATTTTTTCTGCTTGAAGTGCGTCAAATGCACCTTTCTTCCGATCGCTGTCCTGTGCAAACGCATACACCAGCTTACCGCCGATTGCACCGTAGCCGCAGACAACGCCGGTCAGATCTCCATTTGCTCTTTTGACGTATGCGCCGGTTTCCACAAAGGTTCCCGCGTCAAAAAGAGCAGAGATCTTTTCACTGCCGATCGTTGTGCCTTTCTCCATAAAGACAACCCTCCACATTTTGTTTTTTTGCATGGAATTTGACGGCGTATTTCAAAAAACACCATCCTACCCCAGTTTAATTTAATTATACCACAATCGTCAATCATTTGTCAATGTTCGTCAAAATTCTTTTATGAACAGATTGTAAATGTTTGAATATCCATTCAAAACAGCATAGCAATCGGCGCATGGGCAAAGAATCTGCCCACGCGCCGATTGCTTACTTCATAACCTGCGTTTATCTTCTTTTTTCAGCAACTTCCGTCAAAGCGTCCGTGAGGAATTGATCGACGGAAACCGTCGTCGTCTCACCTGCACGGTTACGAACGGACACGGTGCCTTCCTCTGCTTCTTTTGCACCGATGATCAACATATACGGCACTTTTTGCAATTGCGTATTCCGAATTTTGTAACCGATGGTATTGGAAGAATCATCCACCTCCACACGCAGACCTGCATTCAATAACGTTTGCTGTACCTGTTTTGCATAGGTAACATGCTCATCGCCGATGGGCAGAATGCGAACCTGTTCGGGTGCCAACCACATCGGAAGTGCTCCCGCATACTTTTCGATCATCAACGCCAACGTTCTTTCATAGCAACCGAGTGAAGTCCGATGAATGATATACGGTGTAACCAATTGATTGTTGGAATCAACATACTCCATACCGAATTTCTTTGCCAACAGCATATCGATCTGGATGGTTACAATGGTGTCTTCTTTTCCGAAAACATTCTTGATTTGAATATCCAACTTCGGTCCGTAGAAAGCAGCCTCGTCGATTCCGATCTTATAATCGACATGATTTTCATCCAACAACTGCTTCATAATGGCTTGCGCCTCATCCCATTGTTCGGCAGTTCCTTCATATTTGTCGGTACGGTTGGGATCCCACTGTGAGAAGCGGAACGTACAATCCTCCCACAATCCAACGGTATCCAAACAATATTTTGCCAATTCCAAGCATCCCTTAAACTCTTCTGCCAACTGGTCGGGACGCAAGACCAAGTGTCCTTCGGAAATCGTAAATTGACGCAAACGGATCAAACCGTGCATTTCTCCGGAATCCTCATTCCGAAACAGCGTTGAAGTCTCTCCCAAGCGCATGGGAAGATCGCGGTAGGAACGTTTCTTGTTCAAAAACACCTGATATTGGAACGGACAGGTCATGGGACGCAATGCAAAACATTCTTTGGTCTCATCATACGGATCGCCGATGACGAACATTCCGTCCAAATAATGATCCCAGTGACCGGAGATCTTGAAAAATTCCCGTTTCGCCATCAAAGGAGTCTTGGTCAGCAAATACCCCTTCTTCTGTTCCACGTCTTCTACCCATCGTTGCAACAATTGGATCACACGCGCCCCCTTCGGTAACAAAACGGGCAATCCTTGTCCCAATGTATCAACCGTCGTAAAATATTCCAATTCCCGTCCGAGCTTATTATGATCCCGCTTCAGTGCCTCTTCCTGCTGCACAACATAAGCATTCAATTCTTCTTTGGAAGGAAATGCAATGCCGTATATCCGTTGCAACATCTTATTGTTTTGATCCCCTTTCCAATAAGCACCGGTACACTGCGTCAATTTGAATGCTTTGACCACGCCCGTCGAGAAAAGATGCGGTCCCGCACACAGATCGGTAAATTCTCCCTGCCGATAAAAGCTGATCACGGCATCTTGCGGCAATTCTTCGATCAGCTGTACTTTATACGGTTCTTCACGATCCCGCATCAACGCAATCGCTTCGGCACGCGGCAATTCAAACCGTTCGATCTTCAGATTTTCTTTCACGATCTTCTTCATTTCGGCTTCCAAAGCCTTCAATGCATCCGGGGTAAACGTGACATCCGAATCAATATCATAATAAAACCCGTTCTCCACAGCAGGACCGATGGTCAGCTTGGCATTCGGATACAACCGTTTGACCGCCTGTGCCAAAATGTGCGAAGCGGTATGACGGAACAAATGCTTGCCGGCATCGTCATCAAAAGTCAACAACCGAACCTCGGCATCGGAATCCAATACTTGCGTCAGAGCAACGGTCTTGCCTCCGATCTCGGCACCGATTACGGCACGTGTTACCAACTCCATGTCTTTTGCGGCATCATATACCGTAACCGGAGAAACATATTCCCGCTCCTGATTTTGAATTTTGATTTTCATATCTCATACTCCTTTTGAAATAAAATAGATTTCCTATCATCAACTTGCCCGCCGCAGAGTCAAAAAAGAACACACCCCGACAGACAAATGTCTGTTCGGGGTGTGGATTGATTCCGCACGGTTCCACCCGGACGTTTCACTTCATTTTTTCAATTTTCGGAACGGTAGAGTGGTACTCGATGTTCCTGTGCCGGGATCTTACAGCGAATCCTCACGATGAAGGAAACGATCCGTTCTCTGAAAGCACGAAAAAACATCAAACATGTCTCTCCGTTTGCCGCCATTATTCAATGATGACGGTCTTTTGCGTGCTTTGTTCCGCTTTTTTCTTCAAATTGTAAGCGGAGCGCGGATTGATGACCTCGCGCCAATCCAAATCGCCGCGATCCAAAGCAATGATGATCGCCTCTGCCGTTGCAATATTCGTTGCCACCGGAATATTGTAATGGTCACACAAGCGCAACAACTCTGCATCGGCTTCATCAACCCTCGTATGCGGTCTCGTATCGCGAAAATACAGCAACACATCAATCTCATTACACGAGATGCGGGAAGCAATCTGCTGTTTTCCGCCTTGAATACCTGCCATCAAGCGTTCAATCTCCAATCCCGTCGCTTCGGAAATATATTTTGCGGTAATACTGGTCGCACACAAATTATGTTTACTGAGAATTCCGCAGTAAGCAATGCAAAACTGCGTCATCAGCTCTTTTTTCAAATCATGTGCAATGATAGCGATCTCCATTGATGGTTGCCCCTTTCTCTTTTTTTACGAATCCGCATTTCAGCGTCGAACGATCCATACTTTTTTAATATTATATCATAAAAAAGCATGAATTGTCAATAGAAAATTACATATTTTTTCAAGTTTTGCCGCAAAATCGGGACAAGCTCAAAAAAAGAACGCAAAGCAATCGAACTTACTCGTATTTTGCACGGCTTCCGCCGATATATTTCGGACGTGTCCGCGCACACAAAAGATGGGCTTCGCCGATCTTGGAAAGCGACAATCGCACAGGCACCGCCACATCACGCAAGTGCATTCCGATCAATGTCCCGCCGATATCCAATCCGGCATGTGCTTTGATATGTTCCACAGCCACAGGATGTGAAAAATTTGCCCATGCCGCAGTTGCAAACGATCCGCCTGCTTTGGGTTGCGGAATAACCGAAACCTCTTCCCAACCGTATTTTTCGGCACACTCGGACTCTATAATCAAAGCACGATTCAAATGTTCACAACACTGTGCCGCCAAATAAATTCCTTTTTCGCATAAAATCGGATACACCGCATCAAAAACGGCTTGCGCCGTTTCAAAACTGGAACCGTGACCGATGGTTTCACCGACGATCTCCGAAGAGGAACAACCGATCACCAAAACCTGTCCGCGACGCAATCCGGCTTGCTCGATCAATTCCCGAATAGCACACGCCGCTTGTTCTTGAATCATTTTCATCATTTTCTTGACCTCCTATCGTCAATCACCGGTCACCAATTGTCGCTTTCATCATCCGGAATCACTTGTTTCAATGCGGTAATCGCGCATTCGATCATATCATCCGTCGGCTCAAAGACCGTAACATGTTGCAACCATACACCGGGCAAAGAGATGATTCTGGTAAACAAATTGTCGTGTCTGCCTGCCAACTTGATCAGCTCGTATCCCAAACCGACAATCAGAGGAATCAGCAACAACTTCACCAACACGCGCAATAACGTAGGTAAGGTTTCGCCACTGATTGCAATGGCAATCGGATCAATGAAAAAGGAAACGAAAATGCTTACCAAAACCATAACGATCAAAAACGAGGTTCCGCATCGCGGGTGGAATCGACGTTGCAAACGAACATTTTCCACGGTCAGATCCAATCCCGCTTCATAACAAAAAATCGTTTTGTGTTCGGCACCGTGATACATAAATGTGCGGCGAATATCTTTCATCAGCGCAATGGCTCCCATATAGCCGACCAACAACACAATGCGCAAAATCCCCTCAAACGCAGACTTGATAACGGAATCGGCAATGGCGTTATGCCCTTTGAGAAACGGCAAACCGCCGCTCGCCAACTCAAACAAAAAGCTGGGAAGAAAAACGAACAACCCAACAGCAAGAGCAACGCCCAATACGACACCGATCACCATAGTCAAAGTCATCACCCATGCCGGAAGTTTTTCGCCCTCGTCGGAAGCCGTCTGCGCTTCCGGTAAATCGGCGGTCGTCGCTTTTTCAACTTCGCCTGCCGCCGCTTCACACTCCGAAATGATCGTTTCCGAATCACTTTTTTCTTTGTTTTTTTTATTTTTCTTCTTTGGTTTTTCTTCGACCAAATCCTCCAGTCCGGACAACTCGGCTGAACGCATCAAACATTTATATCCCAGCGTCATGCTGTCAATATATCCAAAAACGCCGCGAATGATCGGAAGACGGCAAACAGCCGGACGATTTGCACCTTTTGTCTCAAACTCTTCGGTCACAATCTCCCCTTTTGTATTACGTACCGCCATAGCGGTCATCTTTGGACCGCGCATCATAATGCCTTCCATCAGTGCCTGACCGCCGATGGAAGTCTTTTTTCGACAGGCAACGATCTGATTCTGATTTTCTTTCATGTTTTTCCTTTCCGCAAATAACGTCATTTTCAAGTTTCGACCGACATGATATTATACACCCACTGTATGAACTGCTCGTGAACAAAAAACGTGTTTTACTTCGGACAACAGACAAACGCCTCGGCACCGATCCGACGTAAGGTCAAACAAGTGTTCTCTGCCGCAACGGAGGAATCAAAGATTCCGAAAACAGACGGTCCACTTCCGCTCATCATCGTACAAACGGCATTTCCTTCCTTCATTGTCTGCTTCAATATGTTCACATCGTTTTGTACCATTGGGACAACTTCTTCAAAAACATTGAAAAAATACCGCGTCGAGGTCATCAAATCTCCTGCTTTCCAACAATCCAAAATTTGTTCGGGACGAGAATCAACGGTTTCCGATTCAATGAATGCACCGTGCCGCTTGTCCAATTCCCCATATGCCCACGGAGTGGAAACACCCGTACCGCGACGAGCAATCACCAAATATCCCATCGGCATCGGAGGAGCCGGTTGAAGGATTTCACCGATCCCGGTAACCAATGCACTGCCTCCGCGAATGCAAAACGGAACATCGGCACCGAGCGTCGCACCCAATTCACAAAGCATATCGACAGACAACGGTTCTCCGCACAGAGCATTCATGGCACGCAACACAGCAGCTGCGTCCGTGCTTCCGCCCGCCAATCCCGCTGCCATGGGAATATGTTTTTCGATGATGATGGTGACATGACCGCTCTTCCCGATTTTTTGGAGATACTTTTCAGCGGCTCGCCATGCCAAATTGCGACAATCGACCGGCATGGCATCATTTCCGGAAGCGTGTAAGTCAATGGATGTATGGATCGACGGTTGAAAATCGACAGTCACAAGATCGCACAGCGACACGGTCTGCATAATACTGACAATATCGTGATACCCGTTTTCACGACGGGCTGTCACATTCAAATACACATTGATTTTGGCATTGGCACGTTCGATACGCATACACATTCTTCCTCCGATTTCCGAACTGAATGCTTTTATTTTACCACAAATTTTAAGATTTTGCAACATTTCTACAAAATAAATCGAAAAATCGGAAAAAGCAATTGACAAGAAAAGAAAAAAAGTATAAAATAATATAGTATATTTATTATGCAGTTATGAAAAGGAGTCGCATTCGATGTCACCGGAAAAAAAGAATTTTCTCGACAAAAAAACAATCCGTTGGATCACTTGTTATGCCGTTGTATTTTTGATCCTCATCATCCTTTCTTACCATGCGCCGTTGAGTGCATGGCTGAACGGTGTATTGAAATTGTTCAGTCCCATCCTGTTGGGATTGGCGTTTGCCTATGCGATCAATCCCGTTTTCCGTTTTTTTGAACGAAAACTTTTTTTCCGCTTGCGTCCGCCGGCTCTGCGGCGTACACTGTCCCTGTTATGCTCCTATCTTTTTTTTCTGTTGCTGATCATCCTCCTGTTGCTTTTGATCTTGCCGCAACTCATCTCCGGAATCGCAACCTTCGTTGCCAACTATGAATTCCATATGGAATCGGCAGTCAACGGTATCAACGGCGTCTTTGATGCAATCAATTCGTTTTTTGCAAAGCTGATCGGAAAGGATGACTTCTTGAAGCACATCGACATCACTTACTTTTTTGATTGGATCTACAGGCTGTTGGATGAAATTCTCAACCACCTCGATATGGATACCGTCACAGACACGGCAAGCTCCGTGGTCGGTGCCGTGACCGATATCATATTTGCCACGTTCATTTCCATTTACCTGCTTGCCTCCAAAGAAAAACGTTATGCACAAATCATGAAACTCCGCAACGCACTGTTCAGTGAAAACACAAACACCGTCATAACGACCGTTTGCAGTACCGTTGACCGATTTTTCGGAAAATTTATCGAAGGACGATTGATCGATTCCTGCATCGTATGGTTGCTTTTGTGCGTACTATTTCAGATATTCCGCATTCCTTATGCTATGCTCATTTCGGCTTTTACGGCAATCGCCGCCCTCATTCCCGTCATCGGATTTGTCATCGGTGCCGTCCCGTCCGGATTGATCGTACTGTTGACCGATGCCGACAAAATTCTTCCGTTCATCATCATTGTATTTATCATCGCCCAAATTGACAGCAATATCATCAGTCCGAAAATTTTGGGAAACAACACCGGAATCAGTGCGCTGTGCGTCATCATCGCCATTTGTGTCACCGGAACCGCTTTGAGACCGGTCGGGATGCTGATTGCAGTCCCGCTCTTTGCCACCATGTTGGAACTTTTGGAAACCTTTATCCATCGCCGTTTGAAAAAGAAACGCTTGCCGGACGATGTGGAAAACTACTATGCCCCGGATCCAATCATTGATCCGATACACAAAAACACAACGTCGGCAAGACGTTTGGAAAAACGATTTTTGCGCATCGAAAAGCAAATTGCCAACGGATTGGAATCCGATTTGACATTCCACGACCGCTTCTCTTTGGCAATTTATCGGTTTGCGCAAAAAACGCACTTATTGTCGGAAATATCCCCCGATATTTTGACGCAATTCTCAGCCGAAAACGCAAAACAGGCAATTCACCTGCGCGCGGTTCGTGAGGGTGTCGAACCGATTGTCACAGCTTCTTCGCAAACGGATCGAAACTCCGACGAAAACACAAATACAACAGAAAGTGAGGAATGAATCGGGATGAATCGACTGCAACAAAAAAAGACAAAAGGTTTGATTGCTGCATTTTTTCTGATCTTGATGGCAATTTTTGTCATTCTCCATTTGGAAAGTCTCGGCAATTGGATCGGCATGATGTCGCACATCTTCCGCCCCGTCCTCATCGGTTTGATCTTGGCTTACCTTTGCAATCCGCTTTTCCGTCTGTTTGAACGAAAATGGTTTGTCAATGTTTCTCCTTCAAAATTGCGGCGCGTCATTGCTCTGCTGTTTACGTATGCGATTGTATTTTTGATCTTCTTTACTTTGATCATGCTCATCGTACCGCAACTGGTCTCCAGCATTTTGGATTTTTTCAACAGTGACGAAACCTATCTTTACGATGCTTTGCAAAATATCAACGGCATTCTGGCATGGATCAATCAAAACTTTTCCGTTTCCGTTCCCTTTTTGGAATATGAGGAGATCAAAGAATCCATTTCCAACCTTTTGAAAGGTTTGGATATACAAAAATTCATCGACGCGCTTTTGACCTATTCCAATATCACCGCATTCATCGAAATGCTCGGCAATGTAATCTTTCTCATTACCGATATACTGTTCGGACTCTTTATTTCATGTTACCTCCTTTACTCCAAGGAGAAGCGTTACGCGCAGATCATGCGACTGCGCCGTGCCTGTTTCAGTGATTCCGTCAACAAACGCATCACATCCATTTGCACCGTTGCCGACCGTTCTTTCGGCGGGTTCTTGCGCGGAAAACTTTTAGATTCGACAATGGTCGGGGTTTTGGTGTATATCATCATCACGATCATGCAAGTTCCATATTCCGTTTTGATTGCCGTGATCATCGGAATTACCGATATTGTTCCCGTCATCGGACCGTTTGTCGGCGTTATTCCGACCGCGATCATCATCCTTTTGACCGATCCCATCAAAGTAATTCCCTTTTTACTCTGTATCCTCATTGTACAACAAATCGACGGAAATATCATCGCACCCAAAATTTTAGGAGAAAATACGGGTGTCAGTTCGCTGTGCGTCATGATCGCCATCACCTTGATGGGATCTATTTGGGGCTTGGCAGGCATGGTTCTCGGTGTTCCCCTGTTTGCAACCATTTTAGAGCTGACCGATCGATATTTGGAAGCCAGACTGCGCAAAAAAGGATTGCCGGCAAAAACAGATAACTACTACGGAACCCAAACCGAATCGACACAAAGCACGCACAAAAACACCGCCAAAGCACGTCAAAAAAGCAGTGGAATTGCTGCAGTCACGGAAGGCGGACAAGGAGCGTTGACTGCCAAAGAACGTGAAGCTCTGAAGACATATCAATGGATTCGTCAACATGGGATCACCGCAAAAACTTCCGAAGAAGAGTTGATTTCGCTCCTCACAAACTCCGCCGAACAGGAATCGTAACCTTATGGAAGAACTTCACGTTTACTCTCCGGAAGATGTCATTCTCTCCAATCTTCATGAGCTATCCGATCGATTGGATATTTTGGGAGAACAAGAGTTGGCACATATCCGTGAGCTGGCAGTCGAACTTGTGAACGAACGAGATTGGTCGGAACTGCTTCACGCACTTCCGGATCACCGTCCCCCGCTTTTGACTCCGAACGATCAAACATCCCCGGCTGCACGTCAAGCATTGACCTGGTTTCATCGAACCATACAACCGCAAAAATGTGTTTTGCTGTGTTCGGAAATTTGTCGATTACTGTTACAAAAGCGAGAACTTCCAATCGGATTTTTCTTTCCGGATACCGAAGAAATCGCACATGATGCCGTGCACCGCATCATTTACCAACGAAGCAGTTATACAGATGCCGCTTACCTCAAACTTTCTTCTTTGATTGCCGATCCGCGCGCCGCCTATGCGCACAGCTTTCTATCGGCATGCGAAGAAGTGTATAACGGTTTTAGCGAATACTGCATCCTCCCGGTGGAAAATTCTTCGGAGGGACTTCTCGTCAGTTTTTCCGAGCTGATCGAACGATACGATCTGAAAATTGCCGCTTCCTGTGATGTGGAAAGTGGCGGAAGAACCACAAGATTTGCGCTTTTACGTCGAAATTTGTTACCTTTATTGACCGATTCAACGGCATCAACCTACTTTGAATGTGCCATTCCGCTGGGAGGTTCTCCGGAGGTCGCCGATGTTCTGACCGCGGCGCAAATTTGCGGTCTCCGACTGTACCGAATCGATTCCCTGCCTCGATCGCTCCCGGACGCTCGTTTCTCGGCACATCTTTCATTTTTGACCGATCACGGCGACTTGCGAACTTTTCTCCTCTACCTATCCATGGACACTCCGCAATACACGCCCATCGGACTCTATCCGCATTTTACAAAGAAAGGAAAATAACAAACATGAAACAATTTACTTACACAACTCACGGCGTCTGCTCCAGAAGCATCGACATCGCCATTGAAAACAACACAATCCAAAATGTTGTTTACCACGGCGGTTGCTCCGGCAACACGCAAGGAGTTGCCGCACTCGTCAAGGGGATGAACGTACAGGATGCCATCGAACGCCTGTCCGGAATCCGTTGCGGATTGAAAAACACCTCCTGCCCGGATCAACTTGCCACGGCTTTACGTGAATATCTGAATCAAAACTGACATATGCTATTTTGATATTTCATCATTTTTTCGTTACCAAATAGAAAAACAATTGCAATCGTTACACGGAGGAACTCTATGAAACAATATTTCCAAACCTATCAAAAGTGGCTTGCGTCCGACGCACTTTCCGACGGAGAGAAAGAAGAACTTGCCCTCATCGCAAAGGATGAAAAAGAAATTGAATTGCGGTTTTCCAAACCGCTGTCGTTCGGAACGGCGGGACTGCGCGGAACCATGAAAACGGGATTGAATGCCATGAATCGTCACACAGTTGCACATGCAACACAGGGATTGGCTTCCCTCATTTTGAAAGAAGGACGTGCCTCCGACGGGGTTGTCATTGCATATGACAGCCGTATCAACTCCCGTTTGTTTGCCGAAACCGCCGCCGCCGTACTTGCCGCAAACGGCATTACGGTCTATCTTTTTGACGACCTCCGCCCCACGCCGGAGCTTTCCTTTGCACTCCGCGAGTTGAACTGTGTGGCGGGAATCAACATTACCGCTTCGCATAATCCGAAAGAATACAACGGATATAAGGCGTATTGGGAAGACGGGGCGCAATTGCCTCCGAAACATGCCGATACGGTTGCCGCGGCAATTGCGTCGTTGGATATTTTTCAAGATGTCAAGATCACCGATTATACCTCAGCGGTCACGAACGGAACAATCCGAATAATCGGTGCCGAGATGGATGAAAAGTACCTTGCCAACGTACAGGCACAAGCGGTCAATCCCCATGCAATCGAAGCTGTTGCCGATGAGTTAAAAATCGTTTATACCCCTTTACACGGAACAGGATACAAATTGGTTCCTGAAATTTTACGCCGAACCGGACTCAAGCATCTTTACACCGTTCCCGAACAAATGATCATCGACGGTCGTTTCCCCACCGTCAAAAAACCGAATCCGGAATATTCGGAAGTTTTCTCACTTGGAATCCGAATCGCAAATGAGGTCGGTTCCGATCTCATCATCGCCACCGATCCGGATGCCGATCGCGTCGGTGTCATGACGAGAACCGCCAACGGAACCTTTACAACCATCACAGGCAATCAAATGGGGGCATTGTTGGTAGACTATATCATTTCGGCTTACAAAGCAACCGATACAATGCCATACAATCCCTATGTGGTTAAAAGCATCGTCTCAACCGAATTGGTTTCCAAGATTTGTGACGAAAACGGAATCAAGATGCACAATGTACTCACCGGATTCAAATTCATCGGTGAAGTCATCAAAAACTATGAAAAAAGCGGAAACGGTACATTTTTGTTCGGATTTGAAGAAAGCTACGGTTACCTGAAAGGAACCTATGCCCGTGATAAAGACGCCGTTGTCGCTTCCATGCTCATTTGTGAAATGACGGCTTTCTACCGTGCAAAAGGTATGACACTCTCCGATGCATTGGAAGCAGTATTCCAAAAATACGGCTTCTGCCTGGAGACCAATGTGGAAATCTATATGGAAGGGTTGGATGGTGCCGCACGCATGGAGGCATTGATGGATCGTCTCCGCACCGCTCCTCCAAAAGCTTTCGGCGGTATTGCAGTAACACGGATCGGAGATTACCTCTCCGGTACCATCACGGAAAACGGTGTATCGACTCCGACCGGACTGCCGAGTTCCAATGTTCTTTATTACCGATTGGAAAACCGTGATGTCATTGTTGTCCGTCCGTCAGGTACGGAACCGAAAATCAAATTTTACTATATGTTGCAAGGCAAAGACCGCGCCGATGCCGAACAAAAGTTGGAACGTTATCAGGCAACCGTCAACGACATCGCATAAACGTCTTTGGGGAGGTACCCTATGTCCGAACTCAATCCGATTGTTCATTTAACGCAGGAGGAACTGCTAACACTTTTGGATCATCACCGTTACACAGACTTTATGCACGCGATTGACGAATTGAATCCGATGGATGCGGCAGATTTTTTTGCCGCCCTCCCTTCGGAACGACTGGCCATTGTATTTCGCCTGTTGAAAAAAGATACTGCCGCTGAAATTTTTGCCGAATTGGATGCCGACTTGCAGGAGCAGATCATTACGGGAATGTCCGACCGTGAGATCTCACAAATGTTGGAAGAGCTTTACACCGACGATGCGGTCGATATGTTGGAAGAAATGCCCGCCGGCGTTGTCAAACGCATCATGAAAAATGCAACACCGGAAACACGTGAAGAAATCAACCGCTTTTTGGCGTATCCGGAACAAAGTGCCGGAAGCGTCATGACCAGTGAATTTATTGACCTACAAAAAAGTATGACCTGTGAAGATGCCATCCGACGCATCCGTGGCATCGGTTTGGATAAAGAAACAATCTATGTTGCCTATGTCACAGACAGTACCCGCGTCCTGCAAGGTGTCGTACAACTCAAGCAACTGTTGTTTGCAAAGCCGGACGACTTGATTGAAGACATCATGGAAGAAAACATTCTCTGTGCTTATACGCATGATGACCGTGAGACCGTCGCAAACATGATCTCACGTTATGATATGATCGCACTCCCGATCGTCGATAAAGAACGTCGCTTGGTCGGTATCGTCACCGTTGACGATGCTTTGGACGTATTGGAAAACGAGGCAACCGAAGATATTGAAAAAATGGCGGCGATCCTGCCAACGGACAAGCCGTATTTGAAAACCGGCGTATGGGAAACTTGGAAAAAGCGAATCCCGTGGTTACTGTTACTCATGATCTCGGCAACCTTTACCAGTACCATCATTACGCATTACGAGAGCGCGATCGGTACTTACGCAATCTTGACGGCATTCTTTCCCATGCTCATGGATACCGGAGGAAACGCCGGAGGTCAAACCTCCGTCACCGTCATCCGCGGTCTTTCCCTGGGAGAAATTGAGCTGAAAGACATTTTTCGCGTTCTGTGGAAAGAAATGCGCGTCGGCTTGGCATGCGGACTCACCCTGGCTGTTGCAACCTTTATCAAAGTGATGGTGGTCGATTTTCGGTTTCAACCTTATACGACATTGGAAAGCGGAGCCATTCAAAACAACCTTCTGATTGCTCTCATTATTTGTATCACCGTTTTTTCAGCTGTCCTGTTTGCAAAAATTGTCGGTACCCTACTGCCTCTCGGTGCCAAACGAATCGGATTGGATCCTGCCGTCATGGCAAGCCCCTTTATTACCACCATCGTCGATACCGTGACCTTGATGATTTATTTTGCCATCGCATCCTCCGTGTTACAGTTTTGAAACAAGTGTCGCAACAGCTCGTTCCCAGCTCAAAACACAATCAATCGTCTCATGATAAACCAAAAAGTCTCGAACAAACGTGTCACACATTTGTTCGAGACTTTTTATAAAATCTGTCATCGATCTCCAAAGATCAACGTACCGAGTACACTGCTCTTAAACTCTTTGATAATTTCATCCAAATCGGCTTTTGTCATGGTTGTCAGATCGGCAGGATCATCCGGAACAGACGGAACTGCCGCATCTTTGAAGAAAGAAACCTTGACGGAAACGGGAAGATCCCTACCGTTGAAACGAAAAGAATGGAAAGAAAGAACCGCCTCCTCTTCCGAAGATGAAACAGTACCGACCAAACTTCCGGAAATTCGAGTATTCACTCCGGTGGAAATCTCGGTCGACAGCAAAACGGTTCGGCTTGCTTGTGCATAGGAATACACAGCATCCAACAATTGTATCTCCAAATTGTTTCGCCCGACAGTAATCTGCAAGCGGTAGGAAAGGATCCCATTCTCATCGGAAATCGTCAGGGGCGCATGCAAAGAATATCGCATATTTCCGTCCTCAAAGGAAAAATTCGCGTCGATCAAGTCCTCCGAAAATTGAATCATCTCGTCGATATGCAACCGTTGATCGGTTGTAAGATCGGCTATTTCGACGGAAGCCGAATAAGTTTGAAAAGTGTACGTCTCACGGTTCAATATCAGTGTTACGACAATTTGCGGCTCAAACTGCGAAAAAAGAGTCTCGGCTTTCTGCAAAAGAGCAGTCAGCTCGCTTGTGTGAATGTCAAATTCATCCATTAACAAGTGTATCGAGGCAAGAATAGAAGCGGAATCTATGGTGTAAGAAAAGGATAAGCATGTCTCATCCAAACCACCGTCAACATCCGTCGGGATCGATATTTCCCGATTGCAAGCCGTACCGACTGTTTTGAGAATCAAATCCTTGGTCTCCTTGTCGGAATCCAACAAATCACGATACTGCTTATCAAAATCCAGAACAAAATCGGAGATCAAAGCCACTGCCTCCGAATTCCACTCCGAAAGCAGATCGGCAAATTCACTGTCCGGAAAAAATTCTTTCATCCTGGAAAAATCAATTCCGACGGTTTTCTCACTTCCCAGCACATCTTCTCCATTGACATACAGTCCGTTTGCATTCAAAAAAGCCAATGCCGATACGGTCTGATCATTCAAAGTGACTTGCATCTCTGCCGCATATTCACGGTCAAAGCCATTCGCATAAAGCGTACAACCGATTTCGGAAATATCCCCCAGCAAAGTATCGCTGTTCAGTACAACAGAAACAGAACCGTGTTGAAAACTTTCTGCCGCAATCTTTCCCAATTGAGCGGAATTTGAAAAATAGAGTCCGAAAGTGTTTTGCAATGCCCGTGTCAAGACGGCATGCGGATCTTGTTTTGCCGTTTCCTCAGTTAAATCCGGACTTTCCGGCAAATGCGAGTCCACTGATGTATCGGTAGCATCAGGGGTGTTCGGACCGTTGCTCGGTGGCTGTTCCGAACATGCGCAAACCTGCAACAAAATACAAACAGTCACCAAAGCAACCAAGAGGTTTTGAAACTTCATGATTCTAAAATCTCCTTACAAAAAGGATGGTTTTGAAACGATTAATTTAATACTATACGCACTCACATTAACAGCCGTGATAAAGCCGTTTGGTTTCATATGCCGGCTCACAGGTCAAGTTAATCCCCAATTTTTTCAATGTATGCTCATCATTCGCAGAAAGAATGACCGACGAATGCATTTCGCAATGACGCAAGTTGGAAAGTTGTGCGGTGGCACGGGCGGCAATCGGATCATGCACCGCGCAAATCGAAAGCGCAATCAGCAATTCATCCGGATGCAATCGCGGATTCTTGCTTCCCAAAAGTCCGACCTTTAACCCCGTTATGGGTTCCAATATTTCGGGAGAAATTAAATCAATGCGATCATCGATCCCCGCCATCTCTTTCAGGGCATTCAGCAATGCGGCGGAAGCCGCTCCCAATAAACGAGAGGTCTTCCCCGTCACCGTCCTTCCGTCTGGCAATTCAATGGCAACCGCCGGCTTTCCAGTCAAAGTTGCCTTCTCTTTTGCCGCATCGGCAACATGACGAAAATCAATATCCACACCGGCGGATTGCATAATCAGTTTTAATTTTTCGACTTCATGATCCCCACCGTTTCCTTTTCGGCGATTGGAAAGAGCCGTATAATATCGCCGAACGATTTCCATTTTGGCAGCTTCACAAACCGCGTCGTTATCAACGATACAATTCCCTGCCATATTGACGCCCATAT
>CAZUYA010000034.1:0-20563 GCA_964624685.1 uncultured Ruminococcus sp.
TGGAGAACGGGAAAAATTTCCACATCGCGATTGTAGTTCACCGCGGTGACACCATACGCTTCCAAATGGAACGGATCAATCATATTCAAGTCGTTCAAATCAGCCGTTGCCGCCTCATAGGCAATATTCACCGGATGCTTCAGGGGAAGATTCCAAATCGGAAAAGTTTCAAATTTCGCATATCCGGATCGGATCCCACGCTGATTGTCATGATAAAGTTGACTCAGGCAAGTTGCCATTTTTCCGCTTCCAGGTCCCGGTGCCGTAACCACAACCAAAGAACGTGTTGTTTCGATGTATTCATTTTTTCCGTATCCTTCATCGCTGACGATTCGATCAATCTCCGACGGATACCCCGGAATCGAGTAGTGGCGGTAAACACGAACTCCCAAAGATTCCAATCTCGTCTGAAACTTGATAGCGGCAGGTTGGTCCTGCCAACGTGTCAAAACCACACTGCCAACCAGCAGACCGAGACTGCGAAAAGCATCAATCAAACGCAGGACATCCAGATCATATGTAATCCCCAAATCGCCGCGGACTTTATTCTTTTCAATGTCATTGGCGTTGATCACAATCACGATTTCGGCTTCTTCCTTGAGTTGCGTCAACATGCGGATCTTGCTGTCCGGAGCAAATCCGGGCAGTACACGTGCAGCATGATAATCGTCAAATAATTTTCCGCCAAACTCCAAATACAATTTCCCACCAAACTGATCGATGCGGTGACGGATATGCGAAGACTGCATCTCGATATATTTTTCATTATCAAAACCGATTCTATACATTCCATTTTCTCCTTATTCACCCAACGGCTTTAAGCAAAAATATCCATCGCCGTCGGAATCCAATTCACTTTCAAAAAACGTACGCATTGCTTGGCAAAGGTATCCCGTATCACGGCATCCGGCAGTTTCATAAGCCGAGTGCATGGCAAGTTGCGCCATTCCGATGTCCACACTCAAAACAGGAACATGAGTGTTGGAAATCGATCCCAATGTGGAACCGCCTGCCAGATCGCTTCGATTGGCAAAAAACTGTACCGGAACATCGGCACGTTCGCAGATTTTTTCAAAAACAGCAGCCGACATTCCTTCTGTCGTGTATTTTTGCGCCGCATTGAATTTGATCACAACCCCGCCATTCATGTGCGGTGCATTTTGTGCGTCGCTCAATTCGGGATGGTTGGGATGCTTTGCATGTGCATTGTCTGCTGATACCATCATGGAAGATGCCAACATTCGTTTGCGATCGGTTCCCACCTTCGCACAGATACGATCCAAAACATCCGATAAAAATACGGAACCTGCACCTTGCTTTGTCTCGCTTCCCGTTTCTTCGTTATCGGCACTCAGATAAACGGTTACGGAATGTTTGGGTTGTATGGCATTCAAGAACCCTTCCAATGTACCGTAAGCGCACATCAGATTGTCAATGCGGGGAGCCGCGAAAAACTCTCCGGAAGCTCCCAATATACGCCCCGCCATTCGATTGTAAACAAACAATTCCGTTTCGACAATGTCCTGTCGATCACAGTCCAATACCTCGGCAATGAGGGCATTCAAATCAAAGCTTTTTCCTTCTCCAAGCAACGGCAACAGATCAATCGCCGCTTGATAAGAATAACCGGAATTGACGGTACGGTTGAAGTGGATGGCTACATTCGGAATAACCAACAAATCTTGATCGATATTAACCAATCGAGAAGAAAACTTGCCGTTTTGGCACAGTACCGCACGACCTGCCAAAGAAAGCGGACGATCCATCCAAGAAGAAAAAATCGTTCCTCCGTAAACTTCTGTATTCAATCGCACATAGCGATCAAATGCAGGAACAATCGCTTCCCGCTTCAACTTAAACATCGGAGAATCGGTATGAGAAGCGGCAATCAAAAAATTGGACGGAGATTCTTCCGGTAATCGAAAGGCAATCAGTGATGATTGATTACGCGTCACATAATAATTTTTTCCAGCTTCAAGATTCCAATCATCGCCTTCCCGCAAAGCAACAAATCCTTCTTTTTGCAACCGTTTTACCACGGTTGCAACCGCATGAAACGCCGTTGGACTTTGATCGATAAAATTCAACAGTGATTTTGTTTCCGACATACTTTCACCCCCGCCTCAGACATATTATCAACAGATTTATTATATCACAATTTTCTTTCAAAATCAATATGAAAGAAAGAGTTTCCGGAACAAATCGCATCGAAGCTGTGCAAAAACATTTTTTCGATCGGTTAAATCCGTCCGGAACAAAAAAATGCCCGACAAAAAAATAGAAAGGCTCTCATCCTGCTTGTGTAAGATGAGAACCTTTGGTGGAGACAGTTGGAATCGAACCAACGACCTCATGCATGTCAAGCATGCGCTCTAACCGACTGAGCTATGCCTCCACGACCTTGTATATTATACCACACTTCAAATGAAAATGCAATACCTTTTTGAAAATTTTTTTGTTTTTTGAAAAATATTTTTCCGAACGAAAAACAGGTGCGAAAAACCGTGCAAACGCCGATTCTTCGCACCCAAACCGTCTGTTAACGGACACTCGCCTTTTTGATTCTTTTTTTCATGCGGCGTAAATCTCTGAGCATACGAAAAGTATCACGAACGACATGTACTTTGGATTCTCCGTGGTTGATCACATGAACCGGAATTTCCGTGATTTTCAAATTCAATCGGACTGCCCAGAGGATGGCTTCAAAATCGAAAGCGAATCCGTCCACTTCACAACGTGAAAAGATCTGTTCAACCGCCTTCCCCGTAAACGCCTTGCAACCGCATTGAGAATCCGACAAACGAAATCCGCCGGCAACACAAAGTACGCGAATATAAAGTTTGGAAGCAATTTTTCGCAACCAAGTATAACCCTGATAACCGTCTTTGTTCAAGTTTCTGGATCCGATGACCATATCCGAATCCGGATGTACCTCAAAAGCCTGTGCCACCTGCAAAATAACATCGGTACCATATGCCAGATCGGCATCCGTAAACATGCGAACATCGCCGTCGGCTTCCGTCAAAGCGGTTCGCACGGCATATCCTTTTCCGCGATTTTGTTCGTAACCGATCACTTTGACGTGCGGAAGGTTCAATGCGCGTACCGTTTGATCACAGCCATCGGTCGATCCGTCACTGCAAAAAAGAATCTCATAATCCTCAAAATGTGCCGCCATATACTCCGAAAGCGCCGTTGCGGTTTGTGCGATGACACGATTTTCATTATACATGGGAATACATACGGAGATTTTCATAATCAACGTCCCTTTCCGAAAAGATAAATATCAAAATCCACTTCTGTTTTCAGTTCTTCCAAACCGGATAATTTTTGCCGATCGGTCTTTCCGGTACGCCAATAGTACGGCGTCATGGAGAACAATGCCGCAATTTGTTGCTCACCTGTTACATTGATGGAATAATTCAGCCTTCTTCGCGTAAGCAATTGCATTTGTTTGGGTAGGTCTGCCCTGCCGGGATTGAGATAAGGATGTTCATACAGTTTCTCCTTCAATCCAAGCAGATGACGTTCACCGGCACCAACCAAAAGCAACGTACCCGTCGGCTTCAGTACACGTAAAAACTCGGCTTCCGCACAGGGGGCAAACAAATTTGTGATCGCATCAAAACTTTCGTCAAACACGGGAAGTCGAAACAAACTCCCCACAACAAAAGCGGCATTGGTTCCGTTTTGTTTTGCATATTTTGCGGCAGTATCCGCTCCGGCACGTGAAAGATCCACCCCCAATACATCCTGCATCCCGCACATGCGATTGGTGTAATATCCTTCCCCGCAACCGGCGTCCAAAACACTTTGTATCCCAAATGACTGCAAAAGTTCGTTGACGGTATCCGATAACGGTAAATAATATCCGGCACGCAAAAAATCCGTTCTGGCATGAATTGCCGCCTTGGAATCTCCGTCACCGTCAGACGGCAATGTCAAATTCAAATAACCGGAACGAGCCGCATCGTAGCAATGCGTTCGCATTCCGAGACAACGATAGACTTTGCCGTCCTCCGTTTGTAGTCCCGAACCGCAAACGGGACATTTGAGCAACGATAAAACCGATTTCTTCAAACTGTCACTCCTCCCTGTCTTTCGGACTGCCGACGGTCTGCTCCGATTCTGGTTCCGGAATCACAGACAATTCAAACCAAAATTCGGATCCTTCTCCCACCACACTGTGAATCCCGTATGCAGCATGATGAATCTCCAAAATCTCTTTCACAATGGATAATCCCAATCCCGTTCCGATCTTTGCACGGCGGTGAACCTTATCAACTTTATAGTAGCGATCCCAAATCAGCGGAATCTGTTCCGGTTCGATCCCCTCACCCGTATCCGCAACACCGATATGAACCCGTCCGTCCAGAACCGTTTGTTTGACGGTTACCGTTTGGTCGTCACCGGTATAATTGATTGCATTGTTGATCAAATTATACAACACTTGCAAAATCATCCCACGGTCGGCATAAACCCACACGCGTTCGTTCAATTCCGTGCAAATTCGGTATCCCTGATGACGCACAAAAGTATCGTACCGCCGCATAGTCTCTTCAACTGCCGCAGTCAGATCAAAAGCTTCCAAAGTGGGTTTTCGTGTGCCGGATTGAATCTTTGACAAATCGAGCAGATCGTTGACCAGTTCCGATAAGCGCGTTGTTTCATCAATGATAATCTGCATATTTTCCGGCGTATTTTCCCCAGGCAGATCGCGCATTACTTCTCCGTAACCGCGGATCATCGTCAAAGGGGTACGCAGATCATGGGAAATATTGGCGATCAATTCTTTTTGCAAACGATCCACACGCGATAATTCACGCGAAGCATAATTCAAAGTATCAGCCAATTCATGCGTTTCCAAATATCCTTCGCCCATAAATTCCACGTCGTATTTTCCGTGTGCCAGTTGCTTGGCGGCTTCATTCATTCGAACCAACGGTGTCGAAATCCGTCGATACAGCAACAGCACCATGATAACGGCACAGATCAACAAAATGACCGCAATCCAAATAAACTGCGTCTGTAACGTCTTGACCGTTGAATCCAGAGGTTGCAATCCGGCATTGAGCAAAACGATATACGTATTTTCGGATTCCGTCGTTGTCAATTGTGCGCAAACCAAACGAATGTTTTCCGTCTGTACACGAACATTTTCAAGCATCCCTTCAAATGAAAATCGGTTGGAATTCCCTTTGTCAACTTCAAAACCGCCGAAAGTAAATTTTCCAAGATAACTTCCTCCGTTTTCTTGCGCACGGCGATAGTATTTGGCAATCATTTCGTCGGTCAAAGTAAACCCGTTTTTACCGGTTGCATCCACATTGACCAAGACCGAAACCGTTTCTCCTTCAATCCGATAAACACTGACCGACATCGTACAATTCAAAGCATAACTGTACGCTCGCATTGCAAGATCGTCCTGTTCCACAAACTCAGACAATTCGTCTGCCGATTGTTGCAATTCTCTTTTTTTGATATGCTCGTAAAAGGTATTGAGGAGATAAACTTGAAACACCCATGTCACAACCAGTACAATGGCAACAAAGACTGCCAAGTAAACTGCCAGTTTCCATCGAATACTGGTTGCAGAGAGATGTTTTTTCATTTTCTTCACACTTCCTCAAAGCGATAACCGACACCGCGCAACGTGACAATGTATTTACTGTACCGTCCCAAACTCTTGCGCAACAACTTGATGTGCGTATCCAAAGTTCGTGCGTCGCCGTAAAAATCGTATCCCCACACTTCGCACAACAATTTTTCGCGTGAAAGTGCGATGTTGCGGTTGGAAAGCAGATAGAAGAACAGATCATACTCCTTCGGTGACATATCCACCCGTTCCCCGTCAATAAAGACCAAACGTGCCGTAACATCCGCACGCAGTCCGCCATGATCCAATTCAATCACCACATTGGGTTTTTGCCCCGTTCGTTGATCTGCCGTGTTTTTCACACGTTTCATGATCGCATCGACACGCAACATCAGCTCCTTTGGCGAGAACGGTTTGATCACATAATCGTCAATTCCGACTTCAAAACCGTTAATTCGGTCGTATTCTTCCCCGCGTGCCGACAGCATAATGATCGGCGTTTGAGCAATTTTGCGAATTTCGCGACAAGCCGAAAAGCCGTCCAATTCCGGCATCATAATATCCATGATGATCAAATCATAAGTGTTTTTGCGGCAAAGCAAAACAGCCTCCATCCCGTCAGCTGCCTCTGTCACTTCATGTCCATCGAACTCGGCATATTTACGGATAATGGAACGAATTCTCGACTCATCGTCAACAACTAAAATGTGGTACATAATCTTCTGTCCTTTCTGAAAATATGAATCATTATAAAAGCGCAAATATCTCTGACATCAAGCAAACCGAAAACACGCCGCTTGCATGTGTGTCAATTCAAAGAATCTTTCAATCTGTCCGGGACATATTCCCGCAACTCCAACGAAACATCCACGATTTGACCGTCTCTGGATACTTGAATCGTTACGGTATCGCCGACCGAATATGCTTGCAAAATTTCCTCCCATTCCGATTCCGTCGAAACCGTTTTTCCATCCACCGAAAGAATCAGGTCTTTATTTTTCAATGCATCGGTATATTCGGAGCTAACGACATAAACGCCGGTCTGCGACAATCCAAACCAATAGTGATAGTAAGAAAGGTCGGCATCGGTCACCTCCAAAACAGTCAGACCGTGATCGATGATACCACGTACATAACCGTATTGGATGAGTTGAAGCTGTACTTCATATGCCGAATCAATCGGGATGGCAAACGCCAATCCTTCCACACCGCTGGCTGAATATTTGGCATTGACGATTCCGATCAACTGCCCCTTCAAATTGAACAAACCTCCGCCGGAATTTCCGGAATTGATAGCGGCATTGGTTTGAATCAAAGTCATCGTGCTGCCGTCGCTCATTTGGATGTTTCGCTCTGTTGCACTGATAATACCGTTCGTCACGGTTCCGCCCAAAGTTCCCAGAGGATTTCCGATCGCAACCACACTTTCCCCGACCACCAAATCACCACTGCATCCCTGCTCGGCATAAACCAGTTTTTGATCTTTCGGATCCACTTTCAGTACCGCCAGGTCGCTGGCAGAATCGCTTCCGACCAAAGTCGCGTCGTAAGATGTTCCGTCATTCAATGTGACTTTAACGGATTTTGCTCCTTCCACCACGTGGTGGCAAGTCAAAATATATCCGTTTTCGGAGATCACCACTCCGCTGCCGGAGCTGACCTGGGTAGAGCTTTGCCCGAACATGGATGTGGTTACAACGGTTGCGTCAATGACAACTACCGCATCTTTAACTTTTCTCACCACACCGGAAACGGCGAATGCGTCTTCGCCCGCCGAACCGTAAATCGAAGCTTCCGATTCACTCTTATCCAACAGGGTTTCCGGATTTGCCGAAAACAGATTGCTCGGAGGAGTCGTACTGTCATGTGATTCATTCGAATTGTCCTGCGAGTCGGACATTCGATCATCGAGATAATTTCCTACGTACCACGCGCCGCCAAATCCCGCAACAAAAGAAAAGACAACACAAGTCACCACCGTCAGAACCAACAACTTGACACTGACACCGCCGCGCTTCGGTTTTTTGGGATCTTTTTGCGGCGGTACATCCCCGTTCTGCCCATTGGAAAATACATAACTGTAACCGGATGATTGGTGCGATTCTTCATTAAAGCCGTTCTCAAATTGTGAATTTTGATTTTCAATCATGATCAAAACCTCCAATTTTTTTACGGAATGATTTCATTCCTTGCCGTTATTATAAAATTCAAATGTGACAAATGTTTGAAGAGGATAAAAAAAAGCATTGAAAAAACATCGAACGTCTTGTTTTTTCCCCGTGAATCTGCTATAATAACATTATTATATCACAAAAAACGGAAAGAATAAAGAGATGTTTACATTTTTATCGGATTTTTTACAAAAAAAGCGGATCGAGCTATTTGCGCCGATCCCACTGTCTGCCTGCAAGATTAAAAAGCCGTATCTTTTGGAACGCGCCGGCATCGAAGACGGTACCGCCATTATGATGCTCGTCCCATATTACACGCCCGACTGTGATCTTCCTTCCGTCAATTTGTCAGCTTATGCGATCGCCGAAGATTACCATCGTTTTTTTGCCGCGCTGTTTGACGAATGTCTTCCGCAATTGCGTGAACGCTTTCCAACGAGTCAGTTTGCCGGCTTCACCGACCATTCTCCCATCGACGAGATCCATGCCGCCGCTCGCGCCGGTCTCGGCGTGATCGGACAAAACGGATTGTTGTTGACAGAACCGTATTCCTCTTACGTATTTTTGGGTGAATTGATTACCGACCAAACAATCTCTGCCAAAGTATCTTCCGTTGGATTTTGTGAAAACTGCGGCGCATGTCGCGCCGCTTGCCCATCGCCGACCTCCTGTCTCTCTGCTTTAACGCAAAAAAAGGGCGAACTGACCGATGAAGAAGCCGAAGCCATTCGTTCGCTTCATTCCGTATGGGGCTGTGATGTCTGCCAAAAAGTCTGCCCCTATACCAAACGCGCAAAAAAGAACGGAACCATCTTCTCCCCCATTCCCTATTTTTCACAACACACGACACCGCATTTGACTTTGGATATGCTTCATGAAATGAGTGACGAAACTTTTGAAAAACGCGCCTATTCGTGGCGCGGAAGGAGTCCGTTGGAACGCAATTTGCGTTTGTTTGAGAAAGGAGACGGCTCATGTTAAAGTTGCTCTGCGGTCCATCCGGTTCCGGGAAGACCACCGCCGTGTTGGATGCGATCCGCACGGACATCGAACAGAAAAAGCATTGTTTTTTGTTAGTCCCGGAACAACAAGCCTATATCAGCGAACGTGATCTTGCCGACCGTCTCCCCGGCAATGCCGGTCTTTATTTGGAAATTGTCAATTTTTCCACACTTGCAACCGCCGTTTTTCGGAAATACGGCGGGCTCACCGCTTCTTCCGCCAACGGTGCGCTGCGCACCGTTTTTATGTGGGATACCCTGCGTACCCTCTCCCCTGTTTTGAAGCAATATTCAACCGCGGCGCACAGCGATACGACGTTCACTTCTTTGATGCTCTCAACGATCACCGAACTGCATGCAAACGGAATTCATGCCGAACATTTGGAAACCGCAGCCGAACAACTGGACGATGCCTCATCTCTCAAAGCCAAACTCATGGATCTGGCAATGATCGATGCAGTGTACAGCGAAAAACTCGAATCGCTTTTCAGTGATGACACTGCAGACCGTCTGCAAAGAATGGCACAAAAGCTGAAAAAACACAATTTTTTTTGCGATTGCAATATTTATATTGATTCTTTTACCGGTTTTACCGTCCCGGAATATGAAGTCCTGTCCGAACTGTTCCGCCAAGCCGATACCGTACTCATCACACTCTGCGCCGATTCTCTTTTTTCTTCACTGCCGCATTTTGAAAGCGTAACGGAGACCGCCCGTCGTCTCATCAAATTGGCAAATCAAACCGACACACCCGTGCAAGAAACAATCTTGAGCAATACAAACTCCGATAAACCGGCTGAACTTCGTTTCTTGGAACAAAAATTATGGGATTTTTCTTTTCGAAAGGAATCAAGTGAACCGCTTGTCAAATCATCGAATGCCGTGCGTTTGGTCGCCGCATCCAATATCTATGAAGAAGCCGAGGCAGCCGCTATCGCCGTTTGCGAATTGGTGCAAAGCGGAATGAAGCACGGAGACATCGCAATCATCGTTCGCGATGTCGAAACCTACAGAGGTGTATTGGATGCCGCTTTGGAAAAATACGGCATCCCCTACTTCCTTTCCGAGCGCACCGACCTCTCAACCAAACCGCTCTCCCGTTTGATTCTGTCGGCACTACGCGCCGTATGTTACAATTATCGCCAAAGCGACATATTCGCACTTCTGAAAACAGGGCTGTGCGGTGTGGAATTACGGGATGCAGCCATGTTTGAGGACTACTGTGAAGTCTGGCACATTTCCGGAACCCGATTTACGGATGAAATTTGGAACATGAATCCGGACGGACTGACCACGGAACGTTCCGCACGCGCCGAACGTATTTTGGAAGCTGCCAATCGTGTTCGCCGCATGTTAATGGAACCTTTGACCGCACTTGCCGCCGGTCTCCGAACTTCCGAACGATTGGAGGATCGGTGTCGCGCCGTCTACGCTTACCTTTGCCGTCTCAATGTTGCCGCAAGGCTATCCGAGCATGCACGGGAAGAACTTGCCAGAGGTCAACGTCGTGAAGCGGGAGAAAGTGTGCGTCTGTGGCACACCGTCACGGAAAGTTTTTCATCCCTGTGCCGCCTTCTGCCGGACACCCGTCTATCCGTAAAAGACTTGATTGACGTCATGACGCTTCTCCTTTCCGGTTCCGACATCGGATCCGTTCCGAATGTACAAGACTGTGTGATCATCGGTTCCGCCGATATGCTCCGAGTAGAAAATATCCGTGCCGCCCTGTTGCTCGGCTTATGTGAAGGAGAATTTCCGCGATCGATCACCGATGACGGAATTTTGACAGACGGCGACAAAGAGCGATTGGAAGCCCTTGACCTCCGCATCGACAGCCGTACAAAATTGCAAACATCGGAAGAACTTCTGTATGTGTACCGCGCCGTCACCAAACCGAAAGAAAAGTTGATTCTCTCCACCGTTACACAACAACCGGACGGTTCCGCACGAACGCCTTCTTTGGCTTTTTCGCGGATTCGATTTCTCTTGGAAACGGAACCGTTGCGATTTGATTTGGGAGAAATTACAACACTGTTACATTCCGAACAGCATCAAACAGTATCGGCGCAGTTGCAATTACCTCCTCTGCCTTCCCCAACCGTTTTGCGTCTCTCACAATCCAAAATACAATCCTTTGTTCTTTGCCCGTATCGTTATTACAGCACCTACACACTGCATTTGCGCGAACAGAAGGATTCTTTGCCAAACTATGCCGATGACGGAATCTTTTTACATCACGTCTTTGAACGGGTTTTGCGCGCTTTAACGGATGGAGAAGGAGGTTTCCGTCTTCCTTCACAAGAACAAATCGAGCAACTGGCTGAAAAGGTCATGACAGACTATATCATACAGCTCTGCCCCTTTCCGCCGGAACAAACCGACAAACGGCTGTTGCATCTGTTTGCGCGACTGCGAAAACTCGCATTGATCACACTGAACAATATTGTGTCCGAACTCCGATCCGGTCAATTTATTCCCTCCCGCTTTGAACAGGTCATCGGCGGAAGAGGTGAAAATGCCTTACCGCCGGTCGGACTGACGTTACAAAACGGCTCTGCAGTCCTTTTATCCGGAAAAATCGACCGCGTCGATCTGTATCAAAACAACGAAAATCGTTACTTTCGCGTTGTGGATTACAAATCCGGGAAACATACGTTCTCCATGGATGAAGTCCGTTCCGGCATGGATGTCCAGCTGATTTTGTATCTCTATGCCTACCATTCAGCCGATCCGACCGTTACCCCGTTCGGTGCGCAATATCTCTACGCCGATACCGCACGCGGAGGTGTCGTCATCGAACGTAGCGGTTTTTGCTCGGATGAACCGGAACTGCGGAAAGCAGCCGACAGCACGGAAGGCTCGGTCTTTATCAAAAAACTGTTACCGCAAAGTGCCGAATCAATCGGTATGCTCTACTCGGAAATGAAAAATGCAGTTTGCACCGTTGCAAATCGCATTTTATCCGGAGAAGCGCAAAAAACGCCTTCCGAACAAGCTTGTCAATTTTGCCCTGTACGCACACATTGCGACAAGGCATATCACCGTTGAAAGGAGGAACTCTATGGGAGGAACTTGGACACCGTCACAGGAAGTCGCAATGACATTGCACGGAAAAGCGTTGTTGGTTTCAGCCGCCGCCGGTTCCGGAAAAACCAGCGTACTAACGGAACGCATTATTCGGACACTCTTAGATGAAACACATCCCGCCGATCCTTCGCGTATGCTCATTGTCACATTTACCCGTGCCGCTGCTGCAGAAATGAAAGGACGGATTATTGCCGCTTTGAGTGAGGAGTTGGCGCGTAATCCGGGAAACAAATACATTTCCAAACAACTGTTTTTAGCCGGAAACGCTCAAATTTCCACCATCGACTCCTTCTTTCAAAAAATCGTCAAAGCCAATTTTGAACAGCTTTCTCTTCCGGCATCCTTTCGCATGGCAGATTCCGGAGAACTTCTCTCCATGAAATCCGATATTTTGGATACCCTGTTGGAAGAATATTATCGCAAATACGACCATGCCGCCAATGATACCGCACTGTTCACACGATTGGAAGAAAATGATTTTGCAGAAGTCATCGACCACCTCATGTCCACGCGCAGTGACGGTCAGCTCAATACGGTATTGTTGAAATTTACGGAACTTTTTTCCGCCGAACCGAACGGCTTTGAGGTCTTACAAGACTGCGTCAAAACCTTACAAGAACAATCGGAAACGGAATATTTCGACACTCCGTACGGTCGTACTTTGCATACATATTTGACAGAATGGTGTGAGGGAGCATGTGATTATCTTTCGGCATTGTGGAACTACTTGGAAACCGCCCCCGACATGATGTCCCTGTTTGCGGGCATTGCGGAATCGGATCTACGGTATTGCCGCGCCATGCAAGAAGCACTTGCGGAAGGTCATTATGACAGAGTTCGTGAAGTTGCATTTACTTTCATCCCCGGAAGATTTCCAACCTGCAGAGAAAAAACAAATGAAATTCTGATCTACCGAGAATGGCGAAACAAGTTCAAAACGGACATCGCCGAAAAAATTCAAAAGCTGTTGAAAACACCGCAACAGCAGATCGCATCACAAATGCGTCATACCGCTACCCTCGCACAAATCCTTTACAACTTTTGTACCGACTATCATAATCGACTCCTCACCGAAAAAAAAGAACGCGGGGTACTGGAATTCGACGATGTACGAAATATGCTGTATGATCTGTTGAACAATCATGGCGGACAGCCATCTGACCTTGCCGAAACACTCCGGGCACAATACGATGCGGTCTATATCGACGAGTATCAGGATGTTGACCGATTGCAAGATCGCATCTTCTCCATCATCGGCGGAAATCGACGTTTTATGGTGGGAGATATCAAGCAAAGCATCTACGGATTTCGCGGCAGTGATCCATCCATTTTTGCCGATTATCGCCGTTTATTTCCGCTTTATACCCACGCGGAATCGGAACAAGCGGACGGAATCACGGTTTTCATGTCCGAAAATTTCCGTTGCAACGAGCCGATCATTCGATTTACAAATCTGATTTGTTCTTACCTCTTCTCGGCTTGTGAAAAGAGTATCGGTTACCGCCGGCAAGATGATCTGGTCTTTGCAAAAAAAATGCCGGAATCCCTCCCGGAACAGCATCCGCTCCCTGTTGAATTTGCCGTTTTTGAAGGTGCACCGCGGAAAAAAGCCGTCAATGCAGACGACAATCCTTCGGAAACGGATGACGTGCGGGAAGAGGCAGTGTGGGTTGCTTCCGAGATTTCTCGTCTGTTGCGTGAAGAAAAACTCGATGACGGCTCTCCGATAACACCGCAGGATATTGCAATTTTAGTTCGCAGTCGCGCACACGGCAATCATTTTGCCGCAGAATTAAAAAAGCTGAAGATCCCGGTCGCTGCCGCATCTGCCAACAATATTCTGCAAGAACCCGGTTTGATCGATCTTTTGAACTTTCTTCGTGCAGTGGATAATCCTTACCGTGATCTTCCGCTGTCAGAATATCTGCTTTCTTCTTTCGGCGGATACACGTTGGAAGAAATTGCAACGATACGCCAAACATTGGGGGACGAATATGCACTTTACGATGCCATGTACGCCCGCGCCAATGCCAACGACGCACTCGCCGATAAACTTTCAAAAACACTGACCGATTTGGAGGAACACCGCACAAATGCCGCCATCCTGTCGGCAGATCGATTTTTGCGTTTGCTATATACCAAGGAACCGTTTGTCCGATCAGCCAAAACCCCCGCATTTCTGTTTCTTTACGATCAAGCGCGGATTTTCCAACGCAGTGCTTTTTGCGATTTGTATGGCTTCCTCATCCGGATGACACGCAATCTCGAAAAAGAAAACCTTTCTGCAGACGGGTTCAAAAAATCGGAAAACGCAGTCACCGTGATCACCATGCATCATTCCAAAGGATTGGAATTTCCGGTCGTCTTCTTGTGTTCAACGGGAACCTCGTTCAACAAAGATGACTTGAAGAAAAATCTCCTTTATCATCGCAATGTCGGTCTTGCAACTCGTCTTTACAATCGGGAAACGGGTGAAACGGAAGATACGGCACTCCGCACCGCCGTCAAATTGCAAATCGATCAGGAACAAGCGGAAGAAAACATCCGTACCTTGTACGTTGCACTGACGCGCGCGAGAGAACGGCTCTATGTGACCGGAACGGTACGCGGAAAAAAAGAGAACGCCTTGACATCTGCCGCATTGATACGTTGCGGAAATCGTCTGTCCATTCTCGGTGCCTCCAATCCGTTGCAGTGGATGTTAGCGGCAATTTCAACCAAAAGTTCTTCCCTCTTATCCGATTCTTCCTTCCGTTTACAATTTTTTCCGTTCGGTACGATTCATGCCGGAACGGCAATTCAAACAGAAACCTTTGCCACGGACTCCTCCCCTGTTTTCAACTCGTATTCTGTCCGTTGTGCCGAAATTTGCCAACGCCAATCACAAATTGCCGATCCATCGGAGCTGTTACATAAACTTCCGTCCAAAGCCGCAGCCTCCAAGCTTCATCCAACGCTTTTGGACACCTTCACCGATGAAGACGAAGAAAAATCTTTGCAAACGCAACTGGATTTCATGTGTGCCGCACCCCCGTCATTTGATACTTTATTACGAGAAAAGGAACCGACTGCAACGGACATCGGAACCGCAACACATACTTTTTTGGAATTTTGCGATTTTCGCTCCTTGTTGACGCAAGGTGTGGAAGAAGAAAGCCTGCGTCTTCAGCAGGAAGGTTATCTTTCGCAAAACGAATCCGCGCTTTTGAATCAAAGGCAATTGGAACAATTCCGAAACAGCGATCTGATGCAGCTGATTCTACAAGCAAAAAACGTGCGCCGGGAACAGAGATTCAATTTGCTCATCCCAATGACCGATCTGACACAACGTCCGGAGCTTGCCGTACAACTGAAAAAGCATTCTTTGTTCGTGCAAGGTTCGATCGATTTGCTGTTGGAAACAGAGTCGAACGGACTGATTTTGGTAGATTACAAAACAGATGCCGTTCGTCCGGAAGAAATTCATTCGCCTGATTTGTTGAAAGAAAAATGGAAACAAGTACACGGCAACCAACTTTCCTACTATGCCAAAGCTGTTCAACAGCTGTTCGGAAAAGAGCCGGATGAGATCCGCATCTACTCCCTTCCGCTCGGTCGCACCGTGAAAATCGATTTGCATTGATTGGAAAATGCGGGCGGGAACTCTTGCAAATAAGAGTTCCCGCCCGCATGATCGTTCTGCAAACGGATCGGTCTCCAACACAATCGAAAAAACTCGAAATGCTCTTGACAATTACAGCCTTTCGGAGTATAATAACCACTGTTGTATGATTCGTAAATAAAAACTTCCCGCCAAAAAAGGAGATCGGAGAATAACCGCTCAAACTTCCAATGCACATTGCCGCAAAAACGCACCGACGCAACTGCTCTACAAAATCCTTTGCAAAATCAAACAGAATATTGTTTTGACCGTTGCCATCATAGCCGCGTTGATCACGTCCTGCATCATCCATCCGGATGCACAATACGCAAACTATTTTGATTGGAAAACACTGACCTGTCTGTTCTGCACTCTGGCAGTGGTCTGCGCACTCAAGAACATTCATTTTTTCACAATATTGGCACGAAAAATCATAGACTGCACGGGAAATCTCCGTATGGCGGTGATTGCGTTGGTATCCATCACTTTCTTGGGTTCCATGCTCATCAGTAACGATATGGCATTACTGACCTTTTTGCCACTCGGATTTTTTGTTTTGACATCAACGGGGCAAGAGAGACATATGGCATTCGTCTTCATTATGCAAAATATTTCAGCCAATTTGGGTGGAATGTTGACGCCGTTCGGCAATCCGCAAAATTTATACCTCTACAGCAAATTCCAGATTCCGACCGGAGAATTTTTGCAGATCATGGGGGTACCCTTTTTGGCTTCCATTCTACTCATACTCGCATGTTGCCTCTTTTTACCGAGCGAACGACTTTCCGTCACAAAAGCCGACATGGAAAAACTGCCCACCATGCGAACCGTGCTTTACCTCTTCCTGTTCGTATTTTCAATCATCATTGTCTTTCGCATCGTCCCTTATCAACTCGGCTTGTTGCTCATTCCGATCGTATTACTGTTTACCGATCGTCAGGCACTGAAGGATGTGGATTACGGTCTGCTGGCAACTTTTTTCTGCTTCTTTATTTTTGCCGGCAACATGGCACGCATTCCGGCAATCAGTACGCTGTTCTCCGATCTGTTGAACAAAAATACATTGGCAGTCAGCATTCTTTCCTGTCAAATCATCAGCAATGTTCCGTCGGCGATTCTGCTATCCCAATTTACAACAGACTACCCCGCCCTCTTACTCGGTGTCAATATCGGAGGAACCGGAACCCTGATTGCCTCCATGGCAAGTTTGATCTCTTTTCGGGAATATACCGCGCACAATCCCGGAAAGGCCGGAGCCTATCTTGCAAAATTTTCGGCTTATAACTTCGGATTTCTCATTCTTTTGGCTCTTCTTTGCCAACTCATTTTACAACTCCACTGACAAAACATGCGGCAATCGGTCACACGAAAAAGCTTTATAAATCTTCCCTATGACCGTCCTTCCTATCTCGACGCCAACGACTGGGGGACACACCGTGAACGGTTTTGAACGTTCGCGAAAAATATTCAATATCCATAAAACCGCATGCGGTCGCGATCTCGTTGATGGACAGATCCTCGGCAAGCAGCATCTGCTCAGCCAACTCCATGCGCTGTTGCGTTACATATTGCATAATCGTCATTCCGAATTCTCGCTTAAAATGCTCTGTCAGGGTGACCGTACTGCAATGAAGATTCCAACTCAAATCTGCCAGCGTAATTTTGCTGTGCAGATTTTTTTTGATATAACTTTGAATCAATCGTCCGATACTGCGTTCACTGTCCTCCATCAAATCGTTTTTTTCGATATATTCAGCCAAGACTGACAATAATTCAGAATAAGCTTCCAATTTTTTTCGCGAATAGTGCGGAATTTCGGCAAGGCACCGTTGTAATTCCTCTTCATCCAAGGCGGCATCGCTTTCCAAAACACGGTGCACCGGCAACTCGTCGCACCCTTCCCGTTCTTCAATCCCCATGGCAAAAAACAAATATGCCACCACACGACCGTTTTTTTTGATGGGTGCAATCGCTTCAAATATTCCGAACGGACAAATGTAGGTCAACAGTTTTTGTTTTTCGTCCACCAAATGCAGATGCAATACATCGGATTGGATGCAAGTATCCAAACATTTTGTCGATTGATGTACATAGGCACAAAAATTTCTGCCTGCACATCGCTTTGAAAGAATATTACGATATTTTCCATCCACAATCGCCACCTCCATACCGGAGATCTGATGAAAAATATACAGTAAATGTTCCAATTCCGACGTATTCATCGCTTTTTCCCTCACCTTAAAACGCAATCATTGCAAAAGCAAATGAGAAGATCATCCGCCCTTCACAAAATATCAGTATTATCATATCATAAACCCGCACAAAAAGCAAGTGATTTTTGAAAAAAGCAAAATATTCACCGATTTGCAAGCAAGAACTTATGGATTTTTCAAATTGTTTTACGAATTATTCAACCGTTTTTATGTTTTCTTCAAAATGATTTACGGATTTATCATTGCAAAAAAGAGTCTTCCGTGGTATAATAAATTATCCGAAAAAGTTTGAAAGGGGTATTTGAAGCCAAATCATGCAAATTTTACTGTTCACAATCCTAATCATGATCTACACGTTGCAATCCATTCTGTCGCGAGGCTATTCCACATCCTATCCCGGACGCGACGACCTCGCTTCCCCCGTATTCACCATCGTCAGCGGCGGTATCCTTGCAATCGTCACGTTTTGCCTCGCGGGATTTCGGTTCGAGCCGTCCGTACCGACCATCATACTTGGCTTATGCAATGCACTTGCATTGGTCCTCTACAATACCTGTTTGTTGAAAGCTTCCGCAACCGGACCGTATTCCATCACCATGGTCTCGGTCATTGCAGGCGGCATCATCATTCCCGCCATTGTCTCGGCTTTCTTCGGCGACGATCTCAACTGGGTAAAAATTCTTTGCATCTTCGTGGTTTTGGGCTCGGTCTATCTGATCAGCCGCAAAGAAGGAGAAACTTATACAAACAAAAAGACCTTTTTCATCACCTGTTTCTTTCTTGCAATCGGAAACGGAGTCTACGGCACTCTATTGGACGTTCAAACAAGATTAACCACTCCGGAAGGCATGCTCACCTCCCCGGAACGGGAAGAAATGCTGATCCTCACCTATTTCATCGCCGCCATCCTGTCTGCGATCTTGTTACTGTTCAAAGAGAAGCGGGGATTTGCATCTGCAATGAAGCAAAGCAAAAAATCGCTCGTTTTTCTCCTGTCGGCTTCCGTCGTCATTACATCAGCTGTCAATTTGATGGTCTATCTGATCAGTTTCATGGACACGACAATTTTCTATACGCTCGATAATTCCTGTGTATTCTTGCTCAGTGTGTTATTTTCTTGCATTGCATTCAAAGAAAAGCTATCCAAATGGAACATCATCGGTTGCGTGACGCTTTGCGCCGCTTTGGTCTGTATTTCGCTTTCCCCGCAAATTGCGTCGGCGATTGCTTCACTGTTCTGACCTCGCGGCAGAAACCGGAAATTACAACAATTGCAATCTTGCAATCAAAATAAATCAACAAAAAAGGAGCCATTATTATGGAAGAAATCAAATTGAATGTTGCCGTTGTCGGTCTCAGCATGGGAAAAAATCATCTGAAAGCTGCAATTGACGGCGGCGCAACAATCGAAGCCATCTGCGACATCAATCCGGAGAAATTGAAACAGATCGGAGAAGAATTTCAAATTCCGTCCGAAAAGCAGGTAACCGACTGGCATGACCTCCTCGGCAACAAAAATATCAATGCCGTCATCATCGCCTCCCCCGATCAATTGCACCGTGAAATGTGCGAAGCGTTTGTGGATATGGGCGTTCATATCCTGTGCGAAAAGCCGTTGGCATTGACGCGCGAAGATCTGGAAGCCATTATCGCCGCCGCAAAACGCACCGATAAAAAATTTATGGTCGGTCAGATTTGCCGTTTTACCCCTTCTTTTATCAAAGCCAAAGAAATTGTCGATGCAGGAACCATCGGCGATCTGTACTATGTGGAATCCGAGTATGCGCATGATTATGAAAAAATGCTGAGCAGTGTACAAAAGCATTGGAGAAGCGATCCGATCCGCCACGGTGTGGTAGGCGGCGGTTGCCATGCGGTCGATCTGTTGCGTTGGTATGCGGGCGATCCCGTTGAAGTCTTTGCATACGGTTCGCATAAACTCCTTCCCATGGTTCCCTATGATGATGCAACCATTTCGGTACTCAAATTCCCCAACGGTATTTGCGGAAAAGTTTTTGTATCTACCGGTTGCAAACGTCCTTATACCATGCGTACCCTGCTGTACGGAACCAAAGGAACCATTATTTGCGATAACACCTCCGACCACATGGAGCTTTACACTCTGGGTGAGGATGGCATTTCCGTGAAACCGGAACCGGAAATAATTCCGATTGATATTAACAATCATAATGCACAAAAAGAATTTGAAGTATTTGCCGACACGATTCGGAATGATACACCCGTTGCAATGGACGCCGTGCAGGGTGCAAAAACAGTGGAAGTCTGTCTTTCCATTGTCAAATCTTCCGAGGTCGGCACACCGATCCATCCGGATTATTGCTTCTGATGTTTCATCAACGACTGTACAACCAAACAAAGGTGCAATTGCGAAATGCAATTGCACCTTTTGTTTGGTATGAATGCGCCCTCCGTCTTGTTACAACAGGACGGAGGAAGCGTTTGTAAAGAAGAAAAATCTCACCGTTCCAAGTCACTGTAATAGTAGTCCGGAATCCATTTGATTTCCACGTGGCGCACGGCAAGCAGTTGTTCTTGTTCCGACGAGGGCAAAACGTCATATCCCAGATAAACGACTCGGCAACCGTCCGGAATTGCGGATACAAACCCGTCCAATTCTTCATCGGTCAAAAGAATGGCAACTTCGGAGTTGCCGTCAAAGTGGATCGCATTTTCCAATTCAACCAACTCTTTGACATGCAACAGCAAATCATCGGCATACTCGTAATAGAATTTGTCCGACGTGGGCAAGTAGTCCACCTTGAAATATTTGAGGCTTGCCTTGTAGTCCTCTTTTTCGATGACACGTTTGATGCGCTCGTAAGTCACATCACGGC
>CAZUYA010000035.1:0-20140 GCA_964624685.1 uncultured Ruminococcus sp.
CATTCGCAGGGCGGTGTCGGCGCGATCAATGCCGTAACAAATCAAGAAAACGGAAACTTATATAAAGCAATTTATACAGCAAGCACTACACATATTACGCTTGCAGAGGCATTAAATTGGTCATACGATGTTAGCAAAATTAATATTCCGTATTTTATGACTGCAGGAACATTAAAAACGGATGCAGGGGATGATAAGGATTACGGAATTGCTCCGTTAATATCACTTCAAGAAAATTATGAAAAACTGTCAAATGATATTATGAAAATTTATGCTCGACGAGTAAATTCCGATCATGGCGATATGCTTGCAAACGCTGATGGCTATATGACAGCGTGGTTTATGTATCACTTGAAAAGCGATGAAGATGCAAATAAAGTTTTTGTGGGAAAGAATGCTGAAATATTGAATAATTCAAATTGGCAGGACGTTACAAAGAATCATTAAAATTAATATTCGGGGGGTGTCAAAGTAATCGTTCTAACACTTAGGGGTGTCGTTTGTATCAAAATAGTTCGACAAACACAAACAAAAGAGCACTGCTTACGCAGTTTCTCATAAGGATATTAACTGCGTATAAGGGGTTTCGGTATGTAGGACGGACAGTTTCGGCTGTCCGTCCTATTCCGTTTTGGGCTTCAGGCAACTTGTTCGGGTGCGAGCTTTCCGATATAGCGGAAGTAGATGTCGATCTGCTGTGAGGCGGTTTTTCTATGTTCCTCTTACCTTCCGTTTCATTGACGTACACTTCGGGAATAGAAACATTCAAGTTGATATGGAATAGAATCTGATAATATTATTATGAGTGGTGTGTTACTTTGAATAAAAGCAATGGCTTATAAATAAGAATGTTTCGACGGGTAGCAACAGCGAGTTGCTTGTCAACTACGACAGTCTATGGTAAAATAAAACTACAAAATATAAGGTGGTGAAACGATGGAAACAAAGGATGTTATTTTAGAACTGAGAACGAAAAAAGGACTCTCACAGGAGGCACTTGCAGAAAGGATATTTGTAACAAGACAGGCTGTGTCTCGTTGGGAAACCGGTGAAACGATACCGAATATAGATACGCTTAAGCTTCTTTCCAACTTATTTGATGTGTCTATCAATACGCTCCTCGGTTCTCCGAGAAATTTAATATGTCAATGCTGTGGGATGCCTCTTGAGGACTGTAATACAAGTCGTGAAATCGACGGCAATTTCAATGAGGAATATTGTAAATGGTGCTATGCCGATGGTGAATATACGCTTGATATTTGGAAGAGATACGCTGAAATCGGCGGAAAAGAAAAGCTTGAAGAATTCAAAAAACAGCTGATTCATGAATTGAATACTCTTTTGCTTATAGAGGGATTGCCTAAAGTAGAGAATCTGAATGTGTTATCGGGTGCATTTATCAATATGGAATATACGCTCCCGAATGGAGAAAAAGTGAAATTTCTTGACGATAAACAGACCTATCTTGGCAGTCAGTTGGAAAGCGAATTCGGCGGTAGATGTTTTGGAATTGCCGCTAATATGGATTTTATTCTTGTTTGTTCATACGAGGAACATGGTGAAAATCCCGAACTTGTCATTTATAGAAAGAGATGATCGCATTTTGATTGCTTTGTATTTGAATTTTTGTTTCTGATCGTAATCTCACTGATGAGTAAGAAAGTACTGATCACAACCTCTTTTTTATTAAAGTACCTCTAAAAAAATCCTGCACTTTTGTGCAGGATTTTTGTTTATCGGATGATGGACGACATTAGTAGATCGTTTAATTCTTCTGTTGTCGATGCGATCAGTGTGGCACCGGATGCGCGGAGCGTTGCTTCGGAACGGAACCCCCATGATACGGCAATCAAATCGATTTTTGCTTGACGTGCGGTTTCCACATCGACTTCGGAATCTCCGATGAATACGACGTGTGCTTGATTGATGCCGAGTTGTTGCATGACTGCAAAGACCATGTCCGGTGCGGGTTTTTTTGCTATTCCGGGGCATTCTCCGATGCAAACATCCAATAGACCGTTGAAATACTGCTCACACAATGCTTTTACGGCAGTGTCGGCTTTGTTGGAAACGACTGCAAGACGCATTCCGCTTGCTTTCAAGCGATTCAGCAATGCGTGGATTCCATCATAGGGATGTGTCAGATCGGCGGCATGTGCACGGTAATAGAGCAAAAAATCATTGTAGACCGATTCCGATTGTTCGGTTGTGCAGTCGGTCGGAAGGGTATGATCGACCAATTTTCGAATTCCGTTTCCAACAAAGCGACGAATTTCGTCCGACGTGCGTGCGGCAAAGCCGTGTTTGACCAAGGCGTAGTTGGCGGCGTTGGTCAGATCTTGCAATGTGTCGAGTAAGGTGCCGTCCAAATCAAAGACGGCAAGCTGTTTGTGAAGCATCATAGAACTCCCATTCCAATCATTTATCAAATTGAAAAAGGGACGATCTCATCGGAGAGTCGTCCCTTTTTCAAGGTCGTGAGACAATCAAGCGTCTTTCTTGATGTCCAGAACCTGTTTTCCGTTATAAAATCCGCACACCTTGCATACGCAGTGATTCTTTACAAATGCGTCGCACGCAGGGTTGGAGCATTTGTTCATGCCGGGCATAGAGAGCTTGCTGTTGTTGGAGCGTCTCTTGTCTCTGCGGGCTGCGGATACTTTCTTCTTCGGTACTGCCATGTCTACACCTCCTCGTTACTTATCTTCCTCATCATTTTTGTCAAACAGCTTCTTCAGCACGGCAAGCCGCGGATCCGGTTCCGATTTCGGGCAACCGCAATCGCCGAGGCGAAGGGGTTTTCCGCACTTTGGACATAGGCCGGGGCAGTCTTCCGAACATAGGAACCGCATCGGAAACGACAGGATCAATTCTTCGCGAATGACCTCATCCGGGTCGAGCTTGCCATTTTCGATCACAACGTACTCGTCCACGTTTTCCTGCAATTGTTCTTCTGTAAGAGTGCCATCCGCAGCGACCGTCCGTTCCAGCTGAACGGCAAAGTCTCCGCTGACGGGTTCCAAACAGCGCGCACATTCGGCACGATAAGCGACTGTTGCCGTTAAGGTTAGGCGCATATAGCCTGCCTCATCGGTGATGTCACCCTGCACATGAGCATCGCCGTCAAATTCCGCGCCATCCGGAAGATCGGGTGTCAGTAGATAATCAATATGAATATGATTGACATCGCCGCGAAGCATTGGACGCATATCCAAAATCATTCATCTACCTCCCATTTCGGTTGACATAAAATGCGACAATATATATTATACCTTGTTTGCTTCCGTTTGTCAATAGTTTTTTTGCAATTTTCCGGGCAAACGAGAATTTTTTTAACGTGTTTTTTGGTTGTTCATAACCTTTTCGGGGGAAAGGATTGACAATAAAGTATCAAAATGGTATAATACTTTTATTCAAATACCCAAATCGGAAAGGTGGGACGAATATGAAAGTTGCGGGGATCATTTGCGAATGCAATCCGTTCCATGCGGGACATTTGCGTTTGATGGAAGCGGCGCGAGACGGAGGTGCCGATGCTGTGATCTGTTTGATGAGCGGTTGCTTTGTTCAACGCGGCGATGCCGCTGTGGCGGATCCGTATGCGCGCGCTGAAATTTTGGTACGGTCAGGTGCCGATGCGGTTTTTGAGTTCCCGTTCCCGTTTTGCGCGTCGGGTGCCGAGTTTTTCGGTGCGGCGGGTGTGAATATTCTTTCCGGAATGAACGTGGATGAATTGTGGTTTGGTTCCGAGTGTGGAGATTTGACATGGTTGCAACGGATGGCGACGGTGGCTGATGAGGATGTGTTTGTCGAACGCTATATTGCCGCTCAACAGGGCGGAGGAGGGACTGCTAAAATTTATTTTGAATGTCTCGGTCTTGCAGGTAATGAGAAACCGCCTTGCGGTTCCAATGATATTTTGGGAATTTCCTATTTACGTGCTCTGCAAAAGCTTGAAAGTCCCATGCGTCCGAGGATACTTCAACGGCAAGGGAGTGATTATCGGAACACGAATCTTTCCGACTCCGTGTGTCCGTCGGCAACCGCATTGCGCCGAGCATGGGATGAAAAAGGATTGGAATCGTTGCGCCCTTTCTTGCCCCCTCCCTGTTTTGACGTACTTTGCAGGGAAGTGCGCTGCGCTCATGCACCGGCGAGTTTGCAAGAAGCCGAGCGGGCGATCTTGTGGTGGTTGCGGACTGTCCCCACGCAAGATTTGGAGCGCTGCGAAGGGTTGCACGGCGGATTGTCCGGACGCTTGAAGAAGGCTGCGAAAGATGCTGTTTCGCTTGAGGAACTGTTGCGGATGTCGGCGACAAAAAAATACACAAACGCGCGTGTGCGTCGCGGCATTTTGAATGCTATGACCGGAACGACGCGGGAGGATGTCTGCGCCGGGGCGGCATATGTACGGCTCTTGGCGGCAAATTCGATCGGGTGTGCGTTTTTGGCAGATTGCCGAAAGCGAGCGCGGATTCCGATCGTGACGCGGCACGGAGCGATTCCGGCGGGCGTTGCCGCAGCCAGACAAGCCGAGTTGGAAGAACGTGCGGCATCGTTATATGCGCTTTGTATGCCGAACGTATGCAAGCCGCAGGAGCTGTATTGTCGTTCTTCTTTGATTTTCTAATCAGCGATACGGTTCCGTTTTTGTAATTTTAAGTGTTGCTGTTGTTCCTTTCGTTATCTGTTCGGCGGTATTGAATCGGTTGTCCGCGATGGAAATGGACGGATTTCAAAATGGTGAAAACGTCTTGACAAAGCGTATATTTTGGGGTACAATTATGGTGAACAAGCACATCCAAAAGATGCTTGACAAAATTCATGAAAAAAGGAGAAAAAAACAATGAAATACGGTTTACAACTTTACAGTGTTCGTGATGCGGCGAGTGAGAATCTTGCCGAAACGCTCCGTCAAGTTGCCGCTCTTGGTTATCAAATGGTAGAATTTGCGGGCTTTTTCGGACATTCCGCATCAGCGGTTCGTCAAATGTTGGAAGACAATCGACTTGAGGTGAGCGGTACGCATACGGGATGCGGAGAATTGACTTCCGATACCATTGAGGAGACGATTGCTTATCATCGGGAGATTGGGAATCATAACATCATCATTCCGGCTGCCGATTTTTCCACACCGGAAAAATTGGAAGAGGTGCTCTCCGTTATCAATGCGGCGCAACCCAAACTTTCCGCTGCCGGTATCACGCTGGGCTATCATAATCACAGCCATGAGTTTGAACGAAATTCATATGGCGTGTATCTTCACAAAGTATTGGAAGAACGAACACAGGTGGAATTTGAAATTGATACTTATTGGGCATATGTTGCGGGGGAGGATCCCATTGCTTTATTGAACCGATTGAAAGACCGTGTTCATGTGATCCATTTGAAAGACGGTTTTTCGGATGGTCAAGGAAAGGCACTGGGAGAAGGAACCGCTCCTGTCCGAGCGGTTCGCGATTATGCAATTCAAAACGGGTTGCGCATGGTGGTGGAGAGCGAAACCTGTGATCCGACAGGTCTTGAAGAAGCCGAGCGTTGTATGCGCTATCTGCGTGCTTTGGATCAAGGATGAAAGTTGGGAAGCGGCAGATGAAAAACATTTTATGTTTATATATCGGGATGTTTCTTTTTTTTGCCATATTTTCGGGATGTATCTCGGACGAGGTATTGGATACGACAGAGGAAACGACCGGTGAAGAAACGATGAATTCGGGAAGAACCGATGTGACGCATTTTGATGATACATCCTGCCTCCCCACCGATCTGACCGACTATACGGACATTCCGACTTTACCAAAACCGCCGGCACAGACAACAACTGCACAATCGACCGAACAACCGACTGCTTCGGAAGAGACGACTGTCACCGTTGAACCGGCAGGTTCGACCACGATTGCACCGATCGAAACGGGATTTCCGAATGCGGATGAAACGAACGGAACCAAATATTATTGAATGATGGAATTGAAATTTTTGGAACGAAAAATTGCCGTTCCGAAATAAAAAAGAAGGTATTATGACTCCAAAAATCATTGCCGTGCGGGAGCGTTTGACACTGCGCCACTGCCAAACGGATAAATTCAAAGCCGGAACGCTTTCAGTGTCCTTGGTCATTCCCATTGAACGGGAAACGACCTATTTGACATCCTTGCTGTTGTCCGTTCTGTTGCGCGGAACGGAACGGTATCCCTGTGTGTCTGCCATCAACCGACGATTGGACTATCTGTACGGGACGGAACTGTCGCTTCGTAATTTTTACCGCGGTGATTGTCACATTGTCGGGTTGTCGGCTGACTTTGTGGAAGAAATCTATTTGCCGGATGAACCGCGGTGCGATTCGTTGTTGGAAAGTGCTTCGGACATGATCCGAGAGTTGCTGTTTCATCCGACTTTGGATGCGAACGGGTGTTTGCGCTCCGACTATGTGGAAAGTGAAAAAACATTGCAATGCGATGCGATCCGCGCACAAAAAAATCAACCGCAATCGTATGCCTCCGAGCGATGCAGGTCTTTGCTTTATCAAAATGAACCGTGTGGGATCCCCATTTACGGTACGGAGGAGGAAGTGAGGGCGGTCACGCCGCAGATCTTGACGGCGCACTTTCACAAATTGCTCTCTCAAATTTCTTTGCAATGCTTTTACGTCGGAAGGAGCGATTCTCATACCGTTGCGGCGGTATTGGATCATACATTTTCCAAGGTGTTGTCTCAAGCTACGATTCCGGAACTGCGGGTGTTTCCGGTCTCGGTCGTGCCGGCAAAGCAAAAAACGCTGTATTCGGAAGAACCGTTTCCGGCCGGGCAGGGACATCTTGTTTTGGGATTGCGTACCGGTGTGACCGTTTCGGATCCGGCATTCTATGCTTGCACGTTGTTCAATGAATTGTTGGGAGCTTCTCCGATCTCCCGCTTGTTTATGAACGTGCGTGAAAAATTGAGTTTGTGTTATTCCTGCAATTCTGTGTATAATATTTATAAGGGAACGATCTTGATTTCCTGCGGATTGCAAAACGAGAATCGTTGTCGTGCCGAACAAGCGATTCTTTGCCAAATTCAGGATTTGGCAGAAGGGGCATTCAGTACCGAAGAATGGATAGCGGCAAAAAAGTCGTTGGAAAATGCCTATCATCAGTTGGAAGACAGTCCGACCGCCTTGGAAAGTTTCTATTTCGGTCGCGGATTGGTCGGGACAACGATCGATGTAGCGCAAAGCTGTCGTCAATTTTCTTCCGTCACACGTGAAGAAGTGATGGATGTGGCGCAAAAGATTCGTTTGGATACGGTTTTTTTTCTGAAACAGACCGGAAACGGAGAGGAGGTTGATGAAGATGAAGACTGAATTTTCATCTGCTCTGTTGCGGGAATCTTATACGCACATCAATCACAAAAGCGGTCTTTCCGTTTATGTTTTTCCAAAACGGATGAGCAATGTGTATGCCGTACTTGCCGTGAAATGCGGATCGTTCGATCATGCTTTTTGCGTGGACGGGGAGAACGTGGAACGGGTTCCGGACGGTGTGGCACATTTTTTGGAGCATAAGTTGTTTGAAGATGAGAACGGTGAGGATGCTTTTGCGCGGTTTTCGGCTCTGGGAGCCGATGCCAATGCTTACACCACGTATGATCGGACCGCGTATTTATTCAATTGTACCGAAAATTTTGAAGAGAATCTGACGGAATTGCTGGATTTCGTTCGTCATCCGTATTTTACCGAACGATCGGTTCAAAAAGAACGGGGTATCATTGCCGAAGAGATTCAAATGTATGAGGACAGCCCGTGGGAACGAGTCTATCAAAATTTGCTTTGCGCACTCTATCATCAACATCCCGTGCGACAAAATGTTTGCGGAACGGTGCATTCCATCCAAAAGATTACGCCGCAAATTCTGTATCGGTATTATCGGACCTTCTACACGCTTTCCAACATGGTTTTGGTGGTTTGCGGCGATGTAACGGTCGAAACGGTGGAAACGATCGTCGATCGGGTGTTGCCGTTGACTTCCGCGGTTTCTCCAAAGGTCGAACGGGTTTTGCCGAATGAGCCGAACGAGGTCGTCTGCTCCCGCGTGGAAGCGCGAATGCAGACCGCAAAGCCGATTTTCAATATCGGCATCAAGGATGATGTTTTGCCGTTGGAACCGGTTGCGCGTTTGCGTCGGGATCTGACCATGGGATTGCTCAATGAGATCCTGTTTTCACAATCCGGTGAGTTTTACAGTACTTTATTTGAGGAAGGATTGCTCACGCCGTCGTTTTCTTCCGGATATTCATCGGCACCCGGGATGGCGTTCAACTGTATTTCCGGTGAATCGCAGGCACCCGACCAAGTGCTTGAACGGATGAAGACTTTTTTGGAGAACATGTGCCGTAACGGTTTGCGGGATGACGATTTTGAACGGTGTCGCCGTACCTTGTATGCCGATGAGATTCGCGCATACGATTCAACGGAGGAAATTGCCAATCGGTTGTTGTCCTTTGTATTTGACGGATGTGAGATGTTGTCGGTTCCGTCGGTGTTGCTGTCCTTGCAAAAATCGGAAGCAGAGGAATTGTTACGTAGTTTTTGGAGACCGGACCGATTGGCATTGTCCGTTATTTTGCCGTTGTCCGGTGAAAAATGATAAAATTCGGAAAGGATAAAAGAATATGAATTTAATTACAAAGGTTTCGTTTCCGGGGCTCGGAATCGAAGAGATGGAATTGAGTAAAGTCGCTTTTACGTTGTTTGATAAATTGCAAGTTCGGTGGTACGGGATTTTTATTACTCTCGGAATTGTTTTGGCTTTTGCTTATGCCGTTTGGCGTGGGAATCGTTATGAAAAAGTTTCTACAGACGATGTGATCGACGTTGGCATTGTTGCCGTTATACTGGGCATTTTAGGTGCGCGTCTCTACTACGTCTTGACGACGATGAATGACGGGGTGCATCATTACAACGGGTTTGGCGATGTCATTGCCATTTGGAACGGCGGACTTGCCATTTACGGCGGGATCATCGGCGGATTGATCGGTGTCGCACTGGTTGCATTGTGGAAAAAAATTCATCTTTTCAAACTGACGGATATGATTTTTCCGGGTGTGATGTTGGCGCAATCGTTGGGACGTTGGGGCAATTTTTTCAACGGTGAAGCGCACGGTTCCGTCATTGGCGAAACATTCAGTTTTGATTTTTTCAACCATGTGTTCGATATTCCTGCGGGAGAAGGCAGTTTGTTTTATACGCTCCGTATGGGATTGGGCGGAAGTGTGTGCTATCATCCGACCTTCCTCTATGAAAGCGTATGGAACTTGTTGGGATTTCTTTTGATTCACTTTTTCTATAAGCATAAACGCTTCAACGGTCAGATCTCTTTGATGTACTGTACGTGGTACGGATTCGGCAGAATGTTGATTGAAGGGTTGCGTACCGACAGTTTGTATATTCCGGGGACACAGCTGCGAATTTCGCAATGTCTTGCCTGCCTGTGTTTTGTTGTCGGCGGAATCGCGTTGGTAATACTGTCTGTGCGGAATCGCGGGCAACGTTCGTTTGCAGCGACCGAAGCAACGGGAGCAGCACACGGAACGGTCAGTGACGGTTGGACGCATACGGAAGAGACCAGATTCGGACGGTTGGTGGAACGAATCCTGCAAAAGAAGAGCGGTGCGGGACGAGACGAGCAGGGAAAGGCAGATGAGAACCATGGCGACAAGAATTGACGGAAAAATCATTTCGGCACAGATTCGGGAGGAACTTCGGACGGAATGCGCGGAGCTTGTTAAACAAGCGGGTATCCGTCCCGGACTGGCGGTGATTATTGTCGGCGAGAATCCGGCTTCCCAAGTCTATGTGCGAAACAAAAAAAAGGCATGTGAAGAGGTTGGATTTTATTCGGTCGTGCATGAACTTCCGGAACAAACGACGCAGACGGAATTGAATGCGTTGGTGGATTCCCTCAACGGGGAACCTGCCGTTCACGGAATTTTGGTACAACTTCCTCTTCCGCGGCATTTGGATGAGACCGAAGTGCTGTTGCGCATTGATCCGCGCAAGGATGTGGATGCATTTCATCCGTACAATGTCGGAAAGATCATGATTGGGGACTACAGTTTTTTGCCATGTACGCCGGCAGGTGTCATGGAACTTTTGAAGCGCACGGGTGTGAACCTTGCGGGCAAACACTGTGTGGTTATCGGACGATCCAACATTGTCGGAAAACCGATGGCAATGTTGCTGCTTCATGCGGATGCGACCGTGACGATCTGTCACAGCAAAACCGAGAATTTGTCAGCTGTCACACGTCAGGCAGATATTTTGGTGGTTGCCGTCGGGCGTGCCGATTTTGTGACTGCCGACATGGTGAAACCGGGGGCGGTTGTCATTGATGTCGGAATGAATCGGCGTGAGGACGGCAAACTGACGGGAGACGTGGATTTTGCATCCGTGGAACCGATTGTTTCGGCAATTACACCGGTACCGGGCGGAGTCGGTCCCATGACGATTACCATGTTGTTAAAAAATACGCTGACCGCCGCCAAGCAAACGTTGTCGGTTTGATCGGCTGATCGGGATGCAAGTTGCGCATATATTCCACTTTTTTTGCGCATATTTTCGATTGACAAACCTGCTGGAAAGCAGTATAATGGTTATATTACTTTTGAAATAGGAGAAATGGAAATATGAACGAATGGATCAGTCAGACCTATCCTGATTTCAAGATTTTGAATCCGCAGGATGACGCACATTATTTCTTTGCATATTATGATATGCGCGCAACCGGGGAGAACGGGAAGCATTTGTGCCACCGCGTCCCGTTTATGGATCGCCTGCAAAAAGCCGACGATGTATGTGAATTGGGATATTTGGAGGACGGACGGTTTGTCAAATTTGCGGAAACGACCGCTTGGAATTTTCAACAGGGAGCCATGTTGCAATATCATCCCATATTGGAACATACCGTGTACTATAATGTGTGTGAAAACGGCACCTTCAAGACCGTGACCCACAATTACCGCACGGGTGAAAAACGGTATGCCGACAGAGCCACGGCTTGCATTTCTCCGGACGGCAAGTGGGGGATTGGAATCAATTTCGGACGTGTTTTTGCATTTCGTCCCGGATACGGTTATGCCGGCTTTTGCGATCCGTATGCCGATGTCAATGCACCGACAGAGGACGGCGCGTTTCTGGTGGATATGGAAACGGGCAGTTCCAAACAGATCATCGCTTACGATCAGCTTGCATCCTTGGCGGGATTTGACGGCAAGACGCAAAAAGTACTGATCAATCATGTGACGTTTAATACGACTTCCACTCGTTTTTTGATGTTGGTACGCAATTTCATGACGCCCGCCTGTCCGCTGTGGTCAACGTCCCTTGTGGTGTCCGATTTGGAGGGGCATTGCCGCACGGTTTTGAAGAATACCTATGTATCTCATTACCGTTGGTTGTCCGAAAATCAGCTGTTGGCGCACTGTACGGTAGAGGGAACCAAACGAAGCATGTACATCATCAATGTGGATACCGGTACGTGGATAGAGTGCGATATGCCGTATTTTCATGAGGATTGGCACAATCCGGATATTCATTGCAATATTTCTCCCGATGGAAAATATATCATCGGTGACGGGTATGAATTGGTTGAAAACGGCGGAGATCCTTATCGTGCATTATTGGCATATAATCTTCAAACCGGAAAAAGCTGTGAATTGTTGCGCGTGAAAACGGTTACGCCGCACGGCATCACAGATATTCGAACCGATTTACATGCTCGGTTCGTCTGGGGCGGAACAGCCATTACCTTTGATACCACGCAAAACGGGCGCAGGGATATTGTCAAGATCGATTTGCGCGGATTGAATTTTTGAAGAATCATCAGAAAAAATAAATTATTTTTTGGAGGTATTTATGGATTTTCAAGCAAAACTGCCGAAGGTTCATCACTATGAAGAAGAACCGTGCCACAAGCTGTTGGCAAAATCCATGCGTCAGAAGTTGGCATATGACGACGCACGGGATTATGCAACGTGGAAGCGTGAAGTGTATGACAAATTTATCGAATTGACCGGTCTTGATCTGATCGAGGCAAACGGGGATTGCGATCCCGAGTTGCAGATCGAGTACACGGCGCAACGCGACGGCTACACCGAGATACGCTTTACGTTCCAAAGCGAGGTCGGATATCGTGTCCCGTGTTATTTGTTGTTGCCGAACGGTGACAAGGACAAGTATCCGGTTGCCATCACGCTGCAAGGACATTCCACCGGTTTCCACAATTCGATCGGACAGATCAAATTTGAAGAAGATGTCAATTATCATCCGCGCGGAGAGTTCGGTCTTCAAGCGGTCAGACGCGGCTTTGCGACGCTTTGCATCGAGCAACGCGGCATGGGAGAAAGACGACCGCATATTGATTTTGAGACGCATGTTTACAACAGCTGTAATTATACGGCAATGCAAGCGTTACAGATGGGACGCACCATTCTCGGCGAGCGCGTTTGGGACGTTCACAAGGCGATCGACGTTTTGACTGCTTCTTTCCCGAAGTGTGATGTCGAAAAGATTTTGATTACCGGAAATTCCGGAGGCGGAACGGCATCCTTCTATTCGGCATGTTATGACAAGCGGATCGGTCTTTGCGTACCGAGCTGTTCGTTTTGTTCGTATCGGACATCCATTTTGGATATGAGCCACTGTACTTGCAACTACATCCCGTCGGCGTATCGTTGGTTTGAAATGCAGGATTTGGCGTGCTTGATTGCTCCCAGACAATTCCATGTGATTGCCGGCGTCAAGGATCCGATCTTCCCGATTGAGGGGGTCAGAAGCGGTTACGAGACCGTACAAAAGATCTATGCGGCGGAAGGTGCTGTCGACGCATGCAACTTGGTGGAGACCCCGAGGGAACATTGGTGGTGCGAAGAGATTGTTTGGGGTGAGATCTTGCACACGATCGAGCAACTGAATTGGTAAACGAGAACGATAACAGAGGATAAAGCAAAGAGGTTTGATATGATTACATTTGGAATTTGTCGTGATTTTGAGAATTGTTTGAACGATTACCCTGCAAAAGCCGATTATGTCGAAATTGCGGCACGGGATCTGTACGGAATGGATCCCACATTCTATGCAACGGTAAAAAATGCCGTGGAGGATGGCAGGATCAAAACATACAGTTGCAACGGTTTGTTTCCAGGAGAAGGGATGCGTCTGACCGGCGACGATGTGGATTGGCAAGTCATTCGGAATTATTGTGACGAAGTCTTCTATAAATTGGCTGAATTGAAAGTCAACATGCTGGTGTTCGGTTCCGGACCAGCTAAAAACGTGCCGGACGGATTTGATCGTGCCAAAGCATGGGATCAATTGTATCGTTTGGGGGATTCGATGTCCGATCTTGCCAAGCAGTACGGACAGACCATTGTCGTGGAGCCGTTGCGCTATGAGGAAGTCAACATTGTGAACACCGTTGAGGAAGGCGCGGAATATTGCCGAAAAGTCAATCGGGACGAGTTCAAACTGTTGGTCGATTTCTATCATTTCGCAATGAACAAAGAGCCTGTTGAATCGCTTAAAGCCAATCGGGATTTACTGGTTCATGCACATATCGCAACCTCCGACGATCGTTCCCGTCCCGTGACGGAGGAACAGTGGCACTTCTTTGAGGAGTGTTTGGAACAGCTCAAAGCGATCGATTATCGCGGTGGCTTGAGTTTTGAGGGTGGTCTGCATTCCGCAGAAGATATGAACGAGATGGTTGTGCGGATGCGCAACATTTGGAACGATCTGTGATCGGCGGTGTGCTATCCCCTTGAACGTTTGGAACCATCCATCCGATTTCAACCGATTCGGATGGATGGTTTTTGATGTTGTTCCCGTGTGATCACATTGCAAGTTGACGAAAAATTTCAAAAAAATGCTTGACAAACCGTGAAGGGCATGTTATAATGTGAAAAAATGTAAAAAAGATGTTGACCGAAACCAAGTAGGATCTTTTTGGCGTACACAGAGAGCTGTCGGTGGGTGTGAGACAGTTACGGGGAAGATGCCGAATACAGTTTTGAAAGTCGCGTATCGCCAAACGGATGTTTGGCGGCACGACGGGGTGCCCGTTACAGCTCATCTGAGTGGCGAGGTTTTTGCCTTGCAACGGAGGTGGTACCGCGGTTTGTCCAATCGTCCTCTGCGTTTTTTCGCAGAGGCTTTTTTCTTTTTTTGAAAGGAGGCGTATGTTCCCGTGACTGTGATCGATCTGTTGAATCAAAATGCTTTACTGTACGGCGAGGAAACCGCTCTGGTGGAGATCAATCCTTGCATGGAGTCGGAGAGCCGTATTACTTGGAGGGACTATTCTTTAATGCAACCGGAACCCGGAAAACCGTTTCGTCGTTGCTTAACTTGGAAGGATTTTAATGCAAAAGCGAATCGTTTTGCCAATTTGCTGATGACGCGCGGATGCCGCCGCGGCGATAAAGTTGCGATTCTTTTGATGAATTCCATTGAATGGTTGCCCATTTATTTCGGGATTCTGAAGGCGGGAGCCGTTGTGGTTCCTTTGAATTATCGCTATGTTGCCGAGGAGATCCGATACTGCTTGGAAAAAGCCGATTGTTCCACATTGGTGTTCGGACCGGAATTTATCGGTCGCGTGGAGGATATTTACGATGTGTTGCCGAAGGTACGGCACATGTTTTATGTTGGAGAGGATTGTCCGACTTTTGCCGACAGTTATGACCAAATGATTACATATTGCACCGACGGGGAACCGAATCTTTGTATTCAAGAGAGCGATGATGCCGCCATCTATTTTTCTTCCGGAACAACGGGATTTCCGAAAGCGATCCTGCATGCACACCGTAGCTTGATCCATGCGGCACGTGTGGAGCAGAATCATCATGGGCAATCGCACAACGATGTATTCCTTTGCATTCCGCCGCTGTATCACACCGGTGCAAAAATGCATTGGTTCGGTTCTTTGATGTCCGGCGGGCGTGCGGTATTGCTCAAAGGAACTCGTCCGGAATGGATTCTGAAGGCGATTTCGGAGGAACGGTGTACCATCGTTTGGCTGTTGGTGCCGTGGGCGCAGGATCTGTTGGACGCGGTTGATCGGGGCGAAGTTCGGTTGAACGATTACAAGCTGGAACAATGGCGATTGATGCACATCGGCGCGCAACCGATCCCGCCCTCTTTGATCCGCCGATGGCTTGCACTGTTTCCGCAACATCAATATGATACCAATTACGGGCTTTCCGAATCCATCGGTCCCGGTTGTGTCCATTTGGGTTTGGAAAACGTTCATAAAGTGGGTGCCATCGGGAAAGCGGGATACGGATGGCAAGTGCGCATTGTGGACGAACAAGGGAACGCGGTGCCGCGCGGTGAGGTCGGAGAGCTTTGCGTCAAAGGTCCCGGTGTGATGAAGTGCTATTACGGAGATGAACAGGCAACTGCCGAGGTGTTGCACGGTGAGTGGCTTTCCACGGGCGATATGGCGATGGAGGATGCCGACGGGTTCCTTTTCTTGGTTGACCGAAAAAAAGATGTGATCATTACGGGTGGAGAAAATATCTATCCCGTGCAGATCGAAGATTTTATTCGCCGCCACGACGCGGTCAAGGATGTGGCGGTGATCGGTCTTCCGGAACCGCGCTTGGGGGAGATTGCCGCCGCCATTGTGGAGGTGAAACCGGGCGCGACGTTGACCGAAGAGGAACTGAATCGGTTTTGCTTACCTCTTCCGCGTTATAAGAGACCGCGTCGCATCATTTTTGCCGAGGTGCCTCGAAATCCGACCGGAAAAATCGAAAAGCCGAAATTGCGTCGGCAATATTGCGGCGAGAGCGTGGTTGTCCAGCAAATCGAAAGTTGAGATCATACAGTCTGTCGGCGGGAACTGCCACGGCTGTTTGTCAAAGAGCGTTGAATCTACGGAAAGGATACTTTACTGTCAATGAAAAAATTATTACTTGGAAATGCCGCCGTTGCGCGCGGCGCATACGAGGCGGGAGTCCATCTTGTTTCGTCTTATCCCGGAACTCCCAGTACGGAAATTACGGAATGTATGGCTGAATATCCCGCCGAAGAAGTGTTTGTGGAATGGGCACCCAATGAAAAAGTTGCCGCCGAGGTCGCCATCGGTGCTTCTCTGGCAGGCGGACGCGCCATGTCCTGTTGCAAGCATGTGGGACTCAATGTCATGGCTGATCCCTTGTTTACGGACAGTTATATCGGTGTCAACGGCGGGGCCGTATTTTGTGTAGCCGATGATCCGGGAATGCATTCGTCGCAGAACGAACAAGATTCCCGTCATTATGCCCGTGCGGCAAAAATCATGATGTTGGAGCCTTCCGATTCGGCAGAATGTTTGAATTATACCAAAGCGGCGTTTGATTTGAGCGAACGATTCGATACCCCCGTGCTGATTCGTCTTTCCACACGGGTATCCCATTCGCAAAGTTTGGTGGATTTGGGTGAGCGGGAAGTCCATCCCGTCAAAGATTACGAAAAAAATATTGCCAAACATGTCATGATGCCTGCAATGGCAATTCAACGTCATGTGGCTGTGGAAGAACGGACTGCACACATCGTATCCTATGCCGACGATTGCCCATGGAATACGATGGAAATGAACGGTTGTGAAATTGGCGTGATTGCGTCCGGAATTGCATATCAGTATGCCAAAGAGGCGTTGGGGGATCGTGTCAATTACTGCAAGTTGGGAATGGTTTGGCCTTTGTCCGAAACGTTTTTGAAACGGTTTGCACAACAATGTAAAAAAGTCTATGTAATCGAAGAATTGGATCCTTTTATCGAAGAAAGTTGCCGTGCGATGGGAATGGAAGTTTGCGGCAAGGAACTCTTTACGTTGTTGGGCGAATATACGCCGTCCATGATTCGTCAAGCGATCCTCGGGGAAGAATCTGCCGCTTACCAAGTGCCAAAAGAGGCACTTCCGGCGCGTCCGCCCGTGATGTGTGCGGGATGTCCGCACCGCGGAACGTTCTATGTTTTGAAAAAACTCGGATTGACCGTTTCCGGAGACATCGGTTGTTATACATTGGGGGCGGTTGCACCGTTGGCAACGGTGGATACCACCATTTGTATGGGGGCATCGGTCAGTGCGGCACACGGCATGGCAAAAGTAAAAGGAAAAGAATTTGCAAAAAAAATGGTTTCCGTGATCGGGGATTCTACTTTTATGCACTCCGGCATTACGGGGCTTGCCGATATTGTTTATAACAAAGGAATCAATACGGTCATTATTTTGGATAATTCCATCACGGGGATGACCGGACATCAGGAAAATCCGACGACCGGTAAGACCATTCGCGGTGAGGCGACCAAACAAGTCGATTTGATTCGTTTGTGTCACGGCTTGGGAATTGACCGCGTGACCGTGGCTGACCCGTTTGATGTGAAGCATTTTGAAGAGGTCGTGCGGGAGGAAACGGAACGGGAAGAACCGTCCGTTATTATTGCGCAACGTCCTTGCGCACTGCTCAAGCGTGTCAAATATACGGGGCATTGTGTCATTGGCGAAAAATGTAAAAACTGTAAGCTTTGTATGAAGTTGGGATGCCCCGCCATTCATGTGAACGGGCAGACCGGTACGGTACGGATTGATGCTACACAGTGCAACGGTTGTGGCTTATGTATGAGTGTTTGTCCATTCGGTGCCATTGAAAAACGGGAGGAAAACTGATATGGGGACAACAAATATAATGATCGTCGGCGTGGGCGGTCAAGGAACTCTCCTGGCAAGCCGTATTCTCGGAAATGCGGTGATCCGTCGGGGATATGATGTCAAAGTTTCCGAGGTACACGGAATGAGCCAACGGGGCGGAAGTGTGGTAACTTATGTGAAATACGGTGAAGCGGTCTATTCGCCCATTATTGACAAGGGAGAGGCTGATGTTATTTTGGCATTTGAACTGTTGGAAGCCTATCGTGCATTGCCGTGGTTGAAAGCAGGCGGAAAAATGATCGTGAATACGCAAAAAATCGATCCCATGCCCGTCATTACGGGCAGTGCCGCTTATCCGGAGAATATAGAAAACAAGTTGGCAAGTGCAGTGAATTTGACCGCCGTGGATGCGCTTTCCCTGGCACAACAGGCAGGAAATGCAAAAGCGGTCAATGTCGTCTTGATTGGTACGATGGCAAAAAGTACTTCCATTCCTTATGAGGAGTGGATTGAAACGATTCGGGAAACGGTTCCGCCCAAGTTCCTTGAGATTAATCTCAAGGCGTTCGATTTGGGGTATCAACTGTAAATAATCGGAGAAAACGAAAGGAAGCAATGGAAAAATGAGTTTTTTGAATCGTGAGATCGAATGTATGCCGCGCGATGATTTGAAAAAGATTCAAAGCGAGCGGTTGTGTGCGCAGGTGCGCCGTTGTTATGAAAATGTGGCGTGCTTCCGTGAGCGGATGGATGAAAAGGGCTTAAAACCGGAGGATATTCACGGAATAGAGGATCTGCATCGAATCCCGTTCTCCTATAAAAAAGATTTGCGGGATTATTATCCTTACGGATTGTTTGCGGTTCCCATGCAGGAGGTCGTGCGTCTGCATGCTTCGTCCGGAACCACGGGCAAGCGGATCGTTGTCGGTTATACAGAGCAAGATCTGCGCGTATGGGATGAGTGCGTAGCGCGGATGTTGACGGCACTCGGCGTGACGAGTGAAGACATTGTGCAGGTGTCCTACGGGTACGGATTGTTTACGGGAGGATTCGGCTTGCATGGAGGTGCAACCAAATTGGGGGCGACCGTGATTCCGATTTCATCCGGCAATACCGCCAATCAGATTCAAACAATGATCGACTTTGGGGCAACCGTGTTGTGCTGTACACCGTCCTACGCCATGTATCTCGGCGAGGAAGTGGAACGTTTGGGCGTCAAAGATCAGCTCAAATTGAAAGTCGGCGTATTCGGAGCCGAGCCGTGGTCGGAAAATATGCGTCGGCAGATTGAGGAGAAACTGGGCTTAAAAGCATATGATATTTACGGATTATCCGAGGTCATGGGACCCGGCGTTGCCGGAGAATGCCCCGAACAAGCGGGGATGCATGTGTGGGAGGATCATTTCATTGTGGAGACGATCGATCCCGATACGGGCGAAGTTTTGCCGGAGGGCAGCACAGGAGAATTGGTATTTACGTCTCTGACCAAGGAAGCTTTTCCCGTTATCCGGTATCGAACCCGCGATATTTGTACTTTGGTAACAGAGACGTGCAAGTGCGGTCGTACACATATTCGCATGGGCAAGCCGAATGGGCGGACGGATGATATGCTGATTATTCGCGGTGTCAATGTATTTCCCTCCCAGATTGAGGAAGTGTTGCTCAAGGTCAGTGAGGATCGCATCACACCCAATTACCAAATCGTGGTGGATCGTGTCAATCATGTAGATACATTTGATATTAACGTAGAGATGAGTGAGGCGTTTTTCTCCGACAATGTCAAAGAGATCGAGAAATTGGAACGAACCATTACAGAGCAGTTGCGTTCCATGCTGGGAATCAGTGCCAAGGTTCATTTGGTAAATCCGAAGTCTATTGTACGCAGTGAAGGAAAAGCCAAGCGTGTGATCGACAATCGGACAGGAAAACTTTGATAAAAAAGGGGGAGTTACAATGATCATACAGCAGTTGTCGGTATTTTTGGAAAATAAAAAAGGGAGGATCTGTGCGGCGGCTGATGTTCTGGCGCAACAGAATATCAATATCCGCGCACTGTCTTTGGCGGATACCTCCGAATTCGGAATCCTTCGCTTGATCGTGGATCGCCCGGAAGATGGAAAACAGGCCTTGAGTGATGCCGGCATCGTTGTTCGCGTTACCAAGGTACTTGCATTGTCAATGGAGGATGCACCGGGTGGAACTTTGGGTGTTTTGCGTTTGTTGGCAGAAAGCGGTATCAGTGTGGAATACATGTATGCCTGTGTGGGAAAAACCACGGGAAAAGCGTTTATGATTATACAAGCCGAGGAATTGGAAGCGGCTGAAGCGATCTTGCAACGAAACGGATTTACGCAAGCCGATATTTCGGACATTTGATTCTTAAAGCATAATCAATTCTAAAAAAAGAGGTGTTATTATGGAAACCTTAAGTTTTGACCTTTCCAAACGATACGGAAAATTTAAGCAATTGA
>CAZUYA010000036.1:0-19880 GCA_964624685.1 uncultured Ruminococcus sp.
GTGTAACATGCTCCATACCGCCGTTATACCAATCCACCGGCAACCAATAACGCAATTTTTTCGGATCGGCAAACGCATGATCGTTATGCGGATCCACATAACGCAGGAAATACCATGAGGAACCGGCCCATTGCGGCATCGTATCTGTCTCGCGTTTGGCGGCACCGCCGCACTTGGGACATTGACAATTGACAAAAGATTCGATCTTTGCCAACGGGCTTTCGCCGCCCTCGCCCGGCTCAAAATGCTGTACATTCGGCAACTTCAACGGCAATTCGTCATACGGAACGGGGACAATTCCGCAAGTCGGACAGTGAACGATCGGAATCGGTTCTCCCCAATACCGCTGGCGGTTGAATGCCCAATCCTTCATCTTATACTGAATGCCCATCTCACCGATCCCTTTTTCGGTCAAATATTCAATCATCCGTGCAATGGACTCTTTTTTATTGGTATATCCGTTCAAGAAATCGGAATTGACCATTTCTCCGTCCCCGGCATACGCTTCCTTGGAAATATCGCCGCCCTTGATCACCTCGACAATATCAATTCCGAACTTCTTGGCAAACGCATAATCTCGCTCGTCGTGTGCCGGCACAGCCATGATCGCACCGGTACCGTATCCCATCATGACGTAATCCGAAATATAAATCGGAATTTCTTTTCCAGACAGCGGATTGATCGCGGTCAAGCCTTCAATGCGAACACCTGTTTTGTCTTTTACCAACTGTGTACGCTCAAATTCGGTCTTTTTTGCGCAGACCTCACGATAAGCCTCCAACTCGGCAAAATTGGAAATACGGTCACGATTTGCTTCAAGGATCGGATGCTCCGGTGCAATGACCATAAAGGTCACACCAAACAAAGTGTCCGGACGTGTCGTATAAATACGCAACGTTTCATCAATTTCCTTAATTTCAAAATTGACAAACGCCCCCGTTGATTTACCGATCCAGTTGATCTGCTGTTGTTTAACATTGGGAAGATAATCAACCTCTTCCAATCCCCGCAACAATTTATCGGCATATTCTGTAATTCTCAAATACCAAACGGCTTTGGATTTTTGAACAATGTCACTGTGACAAATATCGCATTTTCCGCCTTGGGAATCTTCATTGGAAAGTACAACTTTACAGCTGGGACAGTAATTGACCAACGCGGTATCACGGAAAACCAGTCCTTTTTCAAACATTTTCAAAAAAATCCACTGCGTCCAACGATAGTAATCTTCTTGCGTTGTGTCAATCACACGTGACCAATCAAAGGAGAATCCCACACGCTTCAGTTGGGATGTAAATTTTTCGATATTTTTATCTGTCACCGCACGCGGATGCATCCCGGTCTTGATGGCATAGTTTTCGGTCGGGAGTCCGTATGCATCAAATCCGATCGGAAACAATACATTGTACCCCTGCATCCTTCTTTTTCGTGAAACAACTTCCAAACCGGAATACGCTTTGATGTGTCCCACATGCATTCCGGCTCCGCTTGGATACGGAAACTCGACCAAAGTATAGTATTTTGGTTTCTTGCTGTCATCTTCGGCACAAAAAGCATTTGCCTCTTCCCACCTTTTCTGCCACTTCGGTTCAATCTGCTTAAAATCGTATTTCATTGCTGTTCCTCTCCTGCTTTTGCAATTTTTTCGTCTATGCCCATAAAATGTATGTTCTCGGCATCGCCGTAAAGCTTTTCCAATTGATAAAAATCGCGCAACTCGCGATTGAAAATATGGACGATAACGGTTCCGTAATCCAAAACAACCCAACCATCGTTATCACGTCCTTCGTAATGAAAAGGTGTTATCCCTCTCAATCCCAAACGATACTCTACCTCGCCGCCCAAAGAGCGAACCTGTGTCCCCGATTGACCGGTACAAATGACAAAATAATCGGCGATGACCGTTTGATCATGCACTTTAAGCACCTGAATTTTTTGTGCCTTTTTTACATCCAGTACATCAAAGATCGCATTTGCCAATTCTTTGGCAGTGGCATGTTGCAAGGATGTTTGCCGTGTCGTTTCTTCCATCTATTGTATTCCTTTCTTTTCTTTGGTATCATTTTTGAATTCATCTGACTTACAGGATCGGCAAAGATGCCGGATCGGCTTGATAGATTCGATGAAACCGATCATTGCTCTCGCGATCAAAAACGCCTTCAAAATCAAATTGTGACAACGGAACCGGTACCGACGGCATCAACGATTCATTGACCGCCGCCAAAGCCCCCTTTTGATTCACGACATAATACCATGCCCCGCTCTTCCCTTGGATCGCCTGCCCGGGAATGGTCGTGATTAACAATGATTCTGCCTCATACATTTGTAAACCTCGAACAAAGCGAACCGCCGACGGAACGTCCATATCGGTTTGCACTCCGGTCAAAGCCAACGACAGGATGTGCAACAACTGATTCCCGGAAAGTGTTTGACATTGTTTAACAAAAGCCTTCAAAAACAATTTTTGCACGTCCAGTCTTCCCAAATCGGCATTCGCATAACCGGAACGATACCGTACCAATTGCTCTGCCGCCAAACCGTTCAACCGAGTCTGCCCCGCTTTCAAATGAATCTGCAAATCCTGTGACGGATCCTCATAATCCATATCATGCGGAATTTCCATCTCCACTCCGCCGACGGCATCCACCAATGAGCGAAAAAAGCGCAACTGCAAAACAACATAATAATCAATCGGCACGCCCAAAGCATTTGACAAAAACTGTTTGACACCACTTGCCCCCAATGCATGCATTGCCCCACTGAGCTTTTTATAATCTTTTTCGGTATATTCGGCATAGGTATCCCGCGGAATTTGCAAAATACGAATCCGATGAACGGTTTCATTGAAAGCAACGATAAAAATACTATCGGTCAATCGTTCCGAGGCATCACATCCCATGAGTAAAAAGCGTGTGACTCGTTCCGGACAAGAAGATGTCGCATCCATTGCATCGGAAGACAACGGAACTCCGGAAAGCAAAATTCCGATTGCCAAAAAGACAGCTGTCACTCCTGCCATCTTACAAACTCGACGGTTCATTTTGATACCTCCGCAAACTCACTGTACAAGATTCATTTCTGAATATGTACAGGAATCTGCAACGGTATCATCGGCGAAATGCAAGACCTGCGGCTTCCAAAAGCAATTCGTTGCGCGCTTGTATCGTATCCTCGGCAATCGGCTTTTCTTCATCCGTCAAATCGCGTACGGTCATCTCATAGGAAAGCAATAACGTTTGGCGTAACAGGATCAAGCGATCCTCAAGCGACATTGCCTGCGGTTCGGCTCCGAAAAAATACCGACGCAACATCACACAATTGCGAAATGTGCGGGAATCATCAATATAATCAGCCAAATAAAGCAATTTTTCTGTCAAAGTCATACCGGCATGTCCGGTCGTGTGCCAACGCACCGCTTGAATAATGAGCGGATCATTCCAATTCGGAAACTCCGACGGAATCATTGCCGCCGCCGTGCGTGCATGATAGGTCTTGGGAGAAAGGCGATCTGCCTCCGTAACGGAAATGCCGTATTTGCGGCATAAAGTCTCTTGCGCATTGTCATCCAATTCCTTGGTTACATCGTGAAGCAACGCAGCCGCACGCATCCGCATCGTTTCCTCCGGACAAAACAACGCACACAACCGCGCAACCATTTCTTCCACCGCCACCGTATGACGAAACCTTTTCGGCGACATTCGATGCATCACTTGTTCGCGCAAATCATTCAACATCAGATCGGTAACTATGATCATCATTATGCCTCATCTTTCCTAAACTCAAACGTATAAATGTTTGTCATGGATGTATTTTTCCACCATTGGAGGAAGAAGATCGGTCGTCGGCTCTCCGCGTCGGATTCGTTCCCGAATAGAACCGGAAGAAATTTCGATCGGTTCGGTTACAATTCGACGAACAACTTTTCCGTATTTTTCACGATAGTCCGAAATTTTTTGCACGATCTTTTTGTCAAGCACAACATCTCCACGCTCTCGGCGAATATAAACGGGATAGCACAATCGAAAAAGTTCTTCCGGCTCCCGCCATTGATCCAAGGTCAACATCATATCCGTCCCGCACAGAAAAAACAATCTACGATCGGCTCCGGACAGTTCGCGCAAAGTATCAACCGTATAACTTGTTCCGCCACGGCGGATCTCCAAATCACTGACGTAAATGCCTTCGGTCTCTGCAAATGCCAATCGACACATCTGCAACCGGTGTTTGGCATCCACTACAGAAGTTTGATCTTTATGAGGGGGAACAGCAGTCGGAATCACATACAAGAAATCCAACCACATCTGTTCCATGAATGCTTTTGCCGCTGCAACATGACCGTTGTGCGGAGGCGAAAACGTTCCGCCGTAGATTCCGATTCTTGTCATACTTGCGGCAATTCGATGACAGGCTTTTTTTGAGATGCCCGATACAGAACGATCTTACGTCCGGTAACCGCTACCGGCTCTGCATGCAACTCTGCCGCCAAAGCGTTGAGAAATGCATGCGGTTCTTCTCCGCTGTTTTCCAATACGTGCAGTTTAATCAATTCTCTGGCTTCCAACGCATCGGAAAAAGTTTTTAACATATTTTCATTGATTCCGCCTTTCCCGACCTGCATAATGGCGGGGATCGCATTTGCCATCCCACGGAGGTAGGCTCTTTGTTTGGATGAAATCATATAAATTAAATCCTTTCACTCGGATACATTCCAACCATGCTCGCGCAAAATCTGCAATATATCCTCGCATGCGCCGGAAAAGATCCTGATAAATTGTGTATTATTCAAATAGATATTGATGGTCATATCCTGACCGATCGAAATCGTCTTAACATCCTGGCGGGACAATTCCATGGAGGAGTTGGTGCATTCTTTGGAAAGGAAGACCATACTTTGTTCCGTTAAAACGAAAAATCCGCCTACAGTCCCTCGCTTGACCGTAAAACGCACCGGCTCATCCAGCAAGAACGGTCCCTGCAACATTTTTTTCAATTTTTTGTAAGGTAAAAAACGGATGTAAAAAATGACAGGTAGGATCAGGGAAATCAGCAAAACTGCAACGGCACCCACCAATACACCGTATTGCCACCCTGCAAACAATGCGGTCAACAATCCGACAAAAATGCCGATGCGGATCGAAAATGCGCGCACAAACGGCGCAGTAAAAAATTCGCTAAATTTCATAATTCAGATTCTTACAACTCTTTCAATTCTTTCAATTTCTTTACCAGCTCACGAATCGCCGCACCGCGATGGGAAACCGAATGCTTTTCGGTTGCACTGATCTCGGCAAATGTTTTTCGGAAAGGTTCAAAATAAAACAGCGGATCGTACCCAAACCCTCCGGTTCCGTGGTAATCCCGTAAAATTTTCCCCTTAACTTCACCGCGCACAGTAAATTCTCTCCCATCCGGATAAACACATGCAATCGCACACACATAGGCACCGGTTCGTTGTTCGTCCGGAACCTGCTCCAAACGATGCAACAGGCATTGATTGTTTCCTTCATCATCATGATCGCCGGCAAAATGACATTTTGCCGCATAGCGCGCGGAGAAAACTCCAGGTTCTCCATTCAAAGCGTCTACGGCAAGACCGGAATCATCGGCAAGACCGATATATCCTTTTTGAGCGGCAACACGCGCTTTGATAAGAGCATTTTCTTCAAATGTATCCCCCGTTTCCTCAATATCATCCGCAATTCCGACATCCTCCGGTGAAAGCAATTCTACGTTTTCCAATTCTCTGCAAAGAATCGTCCGCAACTCTTCTATTTTTTTTGCGTTGTGGGAAACCAATACCATTTTCATCCTTGTTCATCTCCCTTACTCGAAAAGTGCATTGACAAATTCCGTTTGATCAAATTCTTGCATATCGTCCAACTTTTCTCCGACACCGATAAACTTGACGGGTATGTTCAATTCTTTTCGAATGGACAGCACGATTCCGCCTTTTGCGGTACCGTCCATTTTATTCAGAATCAATCCCGTTAAAGCGGCGGCATTTTTGAATTCTTTGGCTTGCAAGATTGCGTTTTGCCCCGTTGTCGCGTCCAAAACCAATAAATTCTCTCTGGATGCCCCCGGTAATTCCCGATCAATCACTCGATTGATCTTTGCCAATTCATTCATTAAATTGGTTTTATTATGCAATCGCCCCGCCGTATCAATGATCAAAACATCGGCTTTTTTATTTTTTGCAACATGACAAGCATCAAATACAACCGCCGCAGGATCACTTCCTTCGTTTTGCTTGACCAACTCCACTTTTGCCCGTTCGCACCAAACAGCCAACTGATCGATCGCCGCCGCACGAAATGTATCCGCCGCAGCCACGATCACTTTTTTGCCTTGTTTGCGCAATTGGTTGGAAATTTTACCGATAGAAGTCGTCTTTCCGACTCCGTTGACACCGATGACCAAAATGACAGCCGGTGAAGTTGCCAAATCCAACGGCTCGCCTTCCCCGATCATTCCCTCCAAAATCTCATGTAAAGCAGCAGTGACCTGTTCTTTTTCTTTCAATCTGCCGTCTTTGACTTGCTCACGCAATTCAGCGATGATTTCTTCAGCAGCATTCACACCAACGTCGGCACAGATCAAAATTTCTTCCAATTCTTCCAACAAATCTTCGTCCACTTTGACAAAATTCTTTAATAGATCGTCAATTTGCCCAAATAAAGCATTTTTGGTTTTTGTCAATCCGTCCTTGACACGTTTCCAAAAAGATTTCTTTTCCTGCTTTCCATCCACTGCAACAGAGGAAGAATCCTCCGCTTGTGCTTGCATTTCTGCCTCTGCTTCCGCTTCTGCTTGTGCTTTGGCTTCTGCCTCTGCTTGCGCTTCGGCTTCCGCTTCTGCTTGCGCTTTGGCTTCTGCCTCTGCTTGCGCTTCTGCTTGCGCTTTGGCTTCCGCCTCTGCCTTCGCTTTGGCTTCTGCCTCTGCATGCGCTTCGGCTTCCGCTTCTGCTTGCGCTTTGGCTTCGGCTTCCGCCTCCGCCGCAACTACTTGCGATTCTGTGGATTCAAGCACATGTTCCGGATCTTTTTCTCGTTTTTTCTTTCCGAATAATTTATCCAAAAATCCCATTCCAGTCTTCACCCTCCTTCTTTGAAATATCATTTACATCCAACATCAAAACTTTGGAAATGCCATGTTCCGGCATTGTTACGCCATACAATCTGTCTGCCGCTGCCATGGTACCGCGTCGGTGTGTGATCATGATGAACTGTGTACCATGTGCATACCGCTTGATATACTGTGCCAATCGCTCCACATTCACTTCATCCAATGCTGCTTCAATCTCGTCCAAAATACAAAACGGTGTCGGATTGACTTGAATGATTGCAAAGAAAAGTGCAACACCGATAAAAGCTTGCTCTCCGCCGGAAAGTTGCATTAAACTTTTAATAATCTTTCCGGGAGGTGCCGCTTTGATCTCGATTCCGCTCTCCAACACATTTTCCGGATCACTCAAGGACAGCTCTGCGGAACCTCCTCCGAACAACTCGGAAAAAACTTTACCGAAATTCTCATTGATCCGATTAAAGGAATTGACAAAAGACTCTTTCATCTCCACTTCCAGCTGAGCAATGATACCGTTCAATTCTCGCCTTGCCTTTTCCAAATCGGTAATTTGCGCGTTCATGTAATCGTATCGCGCTTTCACATCCTCATATTTATTGACTGCATCCAAATCGACCGGACCCAACACGCGCAATTTATTACGGCAATCTGTTTGTAACGCCAACATCTCGGAACGATTTTCTTTTGTGACGGGCGGATAACCGAGAGCGGCTGCGTCACTCCGTGTCAGCTCGTAATCATCCCAAAGTTTTGTAGCCAATTTATCCTGTGTTTCACGAAGATTGGTCAATTTTGCTTCACACTTGGTATGTTCACGGAAAATCAACTCTTTTTGATTCATTCGATCACGCAGTTTTGCATTCAACTCATTTAACTTGCGTTCAAACTCAAAATTATCTTTTTCAACCGCGCCGCGTTTTTCGTTCAAAACTTCCAATTGCCGTTTTGCGGCTTCAAACGCCGTGCGATTCACTTCCATTGCTTCGTTAGTCAAACGAATCTGTTCGGTCTGTGTATTGATTCGACCGGAAAGCGACAGCAACTCACGATTCAAAGCATCTACCCGTTCTTCGGATGTTTGACGCAATGTTTGCGCGGTTTCAATATCTTTTTGCGTTTCACTGATACGAATATACAACTCGGTCAACTGCTTTGCAAGTTCATCCAAACGCAACATCGCATCGCCGCGTTCAGCCGCTTTTTCGGAACGAAACTCCGTCAGCTCATCAATCCGATGACGCAAATTTTTTTCTTCCGATGTCAATGTTTCGATGTCTTCTTCATACCGCAGTTTTGCACTCTCAAATTCGCGCATATCATTTTTCAGTTTTTCGAGCAAAGTGTTATTTGCATCCAATTTTGCACGCAACTGTTCCAGCTGTCCGTTTTCCGTTCCGCGAAGAACACCGATCAGCTCCCGCCTCTCCTCGGCAGATGCTTTTTGATCTTCCAAATTCTGCACTTGTTCCTGCAAAGAGGAAGTTTGTTTTTCAAGTTTCGCAACAAGATCGTTCCGTTCTTTCAGTTCGATCTCCAACCGTTTGATTTCACCGGTTCTGGAAAGGATCCCGCTTCCGGTACGCACGGAACCACCGGTAAATGAACCGCCGGCATTGATCTGCTGACCGTCCAATGTGACGACACGGACACGATAATGCAAAGCCTTTGCCATCACGGTCGCATGATCGATGGTATCAAAAACCACGGTCCGTCCCAGCAAAGAAGACAAAACTTCCCGGAATTTCGGATCAGATGTAATCAAAGAATCTGCTACACCGACATATCCCACATAACCGGTAGCATCCGTCAATTCTTTGGTCGGGGATACCGCACGCATGGACGTGAGCGGAAAGAAAGTCGCACGTCCCGCTTCCCCGCGCTTCAAAGCATACATCGCGGCTTTTGCAGTTGCCTCATCTTCCACAACAATGTTTTGCAAATTGGCACCCAATGCAATCTCGATTGCGGTCAAATAGCGATCCTCCACGGAAATGACTTTGGAAAGCGGACCATACACCGTCCCACACGGAACACCGTGTACATCGGTAATCTTTCCGTCGGCATACTGTTTCATAACATAACGAACGGCATTGGAATATCCCTCAAAATGTTCTTCCATGGATTTGAACGTTGAGATTCTTTGTGCGGTCGAATCCCGACGCAAGATTTCATGGTTCAATTTTGCGGTTGCATTTTTCAAATTTGTTTCGGCCTCTGTAAGAGCTTGCTCTTTTTCGGAAATTTCCCCGTCAATCCCGCAAATTTCAGCATCATATCCGGCAATCGTCCGTTCTTTGACCGCACATTGTGACTGTAAATCGTCGGAAACGAGCCGATAACCTTTTAACTCCGTCAAAGCCGAACTGTTTTTATCCGTATCCGTATTTTTGGCATTCTCCAATACGGAAATACGCACTTTCACATCAACCGCTTCATTCTCTAAAACGCGAATATCTTCCAAAGACTGTGCGATTGCCGCATCCAACTCGGACGCTTTGGCTGTCAAAGTTGTTTGCTCTTCTGACAATGCGCTTTGCTGTTGCGTTAACTCCTTTTCCGCATTTTCCAATTCACCGATTTTGGAAGCATGCTTTGCCGCAGATTCCAATTCACCTTGAATTGCCTTTTCCGTCCCCGTGACAGATCCTTGCGTTGCGGCGATCAACTCCTTGGCATGTGCCACGGTATTTTCGGCAACGCGATACTCACTTTCCAACGTATGACATTGTTCGGTCTGTTCACGAATTTTTGTCAACAGCTCTTCGGATTCCTTTTTGCTCCCCTGTGATGCTTCAAACAATTTTGCATTTTGCGCTTCCAAGGATTGGATCCCATCCTCAGCCATTTGCAAATCAAACGCCGCATGCTGCATAGCTTCCTCTGCCACAGTCAATTCACCGCGCAGTTTTTCGGTATCGTAAAGCCACAGACTGACATCGGCACGTTTTTTGCTATCCATCAAGTCGATTGCGCGTTTGGCTTTTTCAGCCGCTTTTTGCAACGGTCCAACCTGCGCTGAAACCTCGGAAAAAATATCGTTTGCGCGCGTCATATTATCCTCGGTATCTTTCAGTTTGCGTTCCGCCTCATTCTTTTTATAACGGTATTTTGCAATTCCGGAAGCATCCTCAAATACACTTCGCCGTTCCTCGCTCTTGCGAGAAACCATCTCGGCAATTCTTCCTTGACCGATGATGGAATAACCGTCACGACCGATTCCCGTATTCATAAACAACTCGTAAATATCTTTGAGGCGCACACCTTTCCGATTGATAAAGTATTCACTGTCACCGGAACGATAGTACCGACGTGTCACAGTCACCTCATCGTAAGGGCAATCCAATTTGGAAAACGTTCCTCGATTATCAAACGTAACGGAAACTTCGGCATACCCCATGGGACGACGACTGTCCGCTCCTCCGAAAATGACATCCTCCATTTTGCTTCCACGCAAACTTTTGGAAGAAATTTCTCCCAACACCCAACGCATCGCGTCGGCGATATTGGATTTTCCGGATCCGTTCGGTCCGACGATAACGGTCACACCATGTGCTTCTCCGTCTTTCAGAACTTCAACCTCAGCCTCATTTTCAAATACCAGACGCGTTTTGTCCGGAAAAGATTTGAAGCCTTGCATTTCCAATGATTTCAGATACAAAGTAAATTCCTCCTGCTATGGATTAAAATGAGGATCGAAAATAATACGAATCGGTGCGTCATCTTCGACACCGACAACATGCAGTACACGTGTTCCGCATTCGGCGTACAGCCGTTTCAAATTACACCGATGCTGACCGACCATTTGTGAAATCGCTCGTTTCGGCAATGCAAGCGTTACGGCAGCACCTTCCGCGCCTGCGTTATGAACAGCCTCCGACAATTCTCGATAGGCACACGCATTCAAGACCAATTCTCCCAGTGCCGGATGATTCGGGCCCGCATAAACCATTGTGCTGTCTGTCAAAGACTCCGTTGCACACAGACCGATCCGAATACAGGGAATGTGTGCACGACGAAACACTTCCAAAACAGCCGCTGAACGCTCAACAGCCTCCTCTACGGAAAGCGGAATATATGTACCGCTCTGCGCCATCTTACACAATGGGGTATCATAAAACACCACGGTCGGATAAATTCTCACGGCAGTTGCCCCCAACGAACAAATTTGACGGGCAGTTTCCAATTCACTTGCAAGGGTTGATGCCGGCAATCCGATCATCATCTGCCCCGTCAACAGGAATCCGGCTTGCGTCACCATGCGGCAAGCTTGCACCGCCTGCATGGCAGTATGCCCTCGCCCGGATGCCATCAACACGGCATCATCCATGCTCTGCAATCCAAGTTCGATATTACGAACGGAATAAGCCGAAAGTATTTCCAAGATGTCCTCGGAAATATAATCCGGTCTTGTGGACAACCGAATGGATGCCACCCGTCCGCTTTGAATATACCCTTCGGCAAGATTCAACAGCCGCACCATGAGTCCGCGATTAATTCCGGTAAAGGATCCGCCGAAAAACGCGATCTCTGTTTGCTCACCGTTAACCTCGTCGGAAAGTGCCTCATCCAATATCGTTCGCACCGTTTCTTCCCGAAAATCCATACATCCCGATATCAAACGTTGATTGCAAAACACACATTGATTCGGACACCCCAAATGCGGAATAAAAACAGGGACGTTACGATGTTTACGCGTCATATCTGTCCAAACAGTTTCAAAGCTTCCTGTGCAGCCATCTGTTCGGCTGCTTTTTTGGAATGCCCATGTCCGTGTCCGATGCAATTTGCACCAAGATAAAGCTCCACCGAAAATGTTTTGTCGTGATCCGGACCGCTTTCTCCGATCAAACGGTATTCCAATTCATACTTGTGTTCCCTGTCACTCTGAATAAATTCCTGCAATTTGGATTTTCCGTCCAGACTGCCCCTGCTCATTTCCGGAAATGCGTGCGTTGCCTCTTCGATAAACGGAAGCAACACGTCGGATACCGCACGGATTCCATCCATTCCACCCGCATCCAAATAGATTGCCGCCAACATCGCTTCAAACGCATCGGCTAAAATTGCGGGTTTTTGCGCACCGCCGCATGCGGTCTCACCCTTTCCCAGCTTCAAAAAATCTCCCAAAGAAATTTTTTCGGAATAAGATGCCAGTGCCTCTTCGCAAACGACCGCCGCACGCATTCGCGTCAAGTCGCCCTCCGGAAGTGTGGAAAAACGATGATACAAATAATCGCTGGTAATCAAGGAAAGAACGGAGTCTCCCAAAAACTCCAACCGCTCGTTACACAACAGGTGGTGATTCCGCAACCCACTTTCGTTGGAATATGAAGAATGCGTCATCGCCTGTTCCAAATATTCGATTTTACGAAATGTATATCCGATTCGTCTTTGCAACTCCTCCAAAGATTTTGCCATAGTTACACCTCTTTCTCTTTCGCTTCACTCAAATGACCTTCATCGGAACCTACCGCCGCCTGACGAAGATCGGATTCCAGACGAATGGAAGCGGCAATATCGTAGATCGCCTCGGAATCGGCATAATGCACAGCTTGACGAATCGCATTTTTGAATGCTTTTGCATCCGATGATCCATGTGCTTTGATCACGGGCTTGGAAATTCCCAGAATCGGAGATCCGCCGTATTCGGAAGCGTCAAATTGCCGTTTCAAGGCACGCAACTGCTTTTTCATGGAAAGCGCGGCAAGTTGCGTGACAGGAGATGTTTGAAAAACTTCTTGAAGCTTCCCCAATAGCAATTTTCCGAGTCCTTCCGTCGTTTTCAGTAAGATATTCCCCGTAAAACCATCGGCAACAATCACATCACAACAATCAAACGGTAAGAAATTTCCTTCCACATTTCCGACAAAACGAATCAACGAATTCTCTTTTAACCGTCGATATGCCCCGCGTTGCAACTCTGTCCCTTTACAATCTTCCACCCCGTTATTCAACAATCCGATGCGCGGATTTTGAATGCCGTACATGCCTGCCATATAGGCGGAACCGATCACGCCAAACTGTTCCAACACCTCTTCCGTAACGGTCACATTGGCACCGGTATCCAAAAGTAAAACCGGATTTTGAAAAGGCAACACCGTTCCGATCCCTGCACGGCGAATCCCTTTGATTTTACGAACGATCAATGTCGCTCCCGTAAACAAAGCTCCGGTATTTCCCATGCTGACAAACGCATCTCCATGCCCATCCGCAAGCATTTTTAATCCGATCGCCATGGAAGAATTTTGGTTCCCGCGCACCACACACAGCGGATCATCGTCCATGGTAATCACTTCATCTGTATGCACAATCTCCGTATTTTGAAGATCAAAATCATTCTCGGCGGCAATCCGTTCGATTTCCGCACGGTTTCCGACCAAAACAAAGTCGGCACTCAATTCTTGTGTAGCTTGTATGACACCTTTGACTGCTTCTTCCGGAGCATAATCGCCGCCCATCACATCTATAATTACTCGCATTTTAGTTTCGTTTTTCCTTATCCTCTTACCGTAAACATCCATTACGATTGGTTCGATACATACGTTTCCAATGCCGTCAATGCCCGTTCAGCCAAACGTTCGTTTTTTGCACTCTTTCCGCCTTTCACACGATAGCCCAATGCCGGAACAATCCCGAAATTGGCGTTCATGGGAACAAAATCTCCCATCCCGCCACGACTGACATATGCCGCCATCGCCCCCAGCATCGTTTCTTCCGGCAAAATCAATTCTTCCTTTCCTTTGCAACGGTGTGCGGCATTGATTCCTGCCACCAATCCGCTTCCGGCAGATTCAACATACCCTTCCACACCCGTCATCTGACCTGCAAAAAAGAGAGTCGGATACTTCTTCATGGCATAGGTGCAATCCAACATACCCGGAGACTCCAAATACGTATTGCGGTGCATGACACCATACCGCAAAAATTCGGCATTCTCCAATCCGGGAATCATGCGAAAGACTCTCCGCTGTTCCGGAAAAGTCAGATGCGTTTGAAACCCGACCAAATTAAACATCGTTCCGGCAACATTCTCCTTGCGAAGCTGTACCACGGCATAAGCCTCCGTACCGACACGCGGATCCACCAACCCGACCGGCTTTAACGGTCCGTAGCGCAGCGTATCAACCCCGCGGCGTGCCATCACTTCTACCGGCATACAACCTTCAAAGACTTTCACGGACGCTTGACTTTTCTGATCAAACTCCTTGAGTTTTGCTTCCTCGGCTGAAATCAGTGCTGTATAAAAAGCATCATATTGTTCTTTTGTCATCGGACAATTGATATAATCGGCATCTCCTTTATCATAGCGGGAAGCAAAAAAAGCAACGTCCATATTGATGGTAGACGCATCCACGATCGGTGCGGCTGCATCAAAGAAATGCAAATTCCCGCATTTCAAAACAGTGGTAATATAATCAGCAAACGAATCGGATGTCAACGGTCCCGTTGCAATCACGGTCACGGTATCTTCCTCCACCGCAACGGCTTCCTGTTCGATCACTTCAATGTTGGGATGATTGCGAATCCGATCGGTCATATAAGCCGAAAACAACTGACGATCAACCGCCAACGCCGATCCCGCAGGGACTCTGGTCGCATCTGCAGCCTCCATGACCAAGGATCCCATACGGCGCATTTCTTCTTTGAGCAATCCGACCGCATTGCTTACGCTGTCGGAACGCAGAGAATTGGAACAGACCAACTCGGCAAACAGCGGGTTGTGATGCGCAGGCGTGTATTTTTTCGGTTTCATTTCATACAAATGCACCTTCACACCGCGATTTGCGGCTTGCCATGCGGCTTCACATCCTGCAAGCCCCGCACCATATACATTCATTTGTTCCTTCACGGCGATCATCCTTCCGTTTGCTCCGTTTGCTCGCGGGAATATCCGCATTTCTCATCGTGGCAAACAAGCAAATTTTTTCCTTTTTTGCGGAACAACATTTTCCCGCAAGTCGGGCATACCTCATTGGTCGGAACATCCCATGATGAAAAATCACAATCCGGATACCGTTCGCAACTGTAAAACACCGTATGATTGCGACCGTATTTTGTCACGATTTTGGCAGAACATTTCGGACATTGTACGCCCAATTCACGCACTTTTGCTTTGGTAAATTTACAATCCGGGTATCGACTGCATGCATAAAAGCTACCGAATTTTCCATTCCGCAGAACCATATCGGAACCGCATTTTTCACATTTGAAATCGGCTATGACCGGTGTTTTTGAAGCGGAATCGCCTTGTGTCTCGGATTCATGCTCACCGTCACCTTCCACCGGTTCGTTCGCGGTCAACGGTTTGGTATAACGACACGTGGGATAGTTGGGACAAGCGGCAAATTTTCCGAAACGACCGTTGCGGACAATCATGCGACTTCCGCATTTATCGCAAAGGAAATCCGTTTCTTCCGGCGGCACTTCGATATTTTTCTCCCCGATCGTCCTTTCGGCTTCCTCAAGTTGCTTGGAAAAATCATCCCAAAACGCGTGAAGTACGCTCAACATATCGGCAGTTCCGTTTTCAATTTCGTCCAATTGCCGTTCCATGTCAGCCGTAAAGCCATAATCGACAATGGTAGAAAAATGTTCCTCCATCAACTTGTTCGTTACTTCCCCCAACGGTGTCGGAACGAATGCCTTCCCCTCACGTTTGACATAACTTCTTGCCAAGATCGTACTGATAATCGTAGCATACGTGCTGGGACGTCCGATGTCCAAATCTTTGAGCATTTTGATCAAAGAGGCATCATTATATCGCACGGGAGGTTCCGTAAAATGTTGCGTCAATTCGGCATCCTCTGCCTCCAAAGAATCTCCGACGTTTAATTCCGGCAACCGAATATCCTTGACTTCCTTCGGTTCTCCTTCCGTTTCGTTCGACGCTTCCTCGCTCTCCTCATAAACCGCCATATAACCGGGAAAAGCAACCGAATATCCACTCGTGCGGAAAATATATCCGGCACAGGAAAAATCAATACCGATGGTATTCAAAACAGCCGATTCCATTTGACTTGCAATGAAACATTCCCAAATCAATTTGTAAAGTTTATACTGATCGTTCGTCAAGTGTCGGCGAATCTGCACCGGTTCCAACTCCACTCTTGCAGGGCGAATGGCTTCATGCGCATCCTGCGCCCCCGCCTTCGACTTATAGACACGCGGTACTTCCGGACAATACTGCTGACCGTACTTTTGCGTAATGAATTCCCTTGCCGCATTTTGTGCGTCAGCGGAAATCCGCACGGAATCTGTACGCATATACGTGATCAAACCTTGGGTACCTCCGAAATCGGTTCCCAAATTGACGCCTTCATACAACTCTTGCGCAACTTTCATCGTGCGTTGCGATTGAAAACCCAATTTGCGGAACGCTTCCTGCTGAAGAGTCGAAGTCGTGAACGGCGCAGCAGGCGTTTTATGCTTGGTTGCTTTGCGAACAGCCGCCACGGAATACGGTCTGCCGTTTACAGCTTCGGCAACGGCAAGAGCCTCTTTCTCATTGCCCAAATGCACCTTTCCGGAGGCGTCTCCCCAAAAATGAACACGAAAGCTCTTGTGATCACTCGAAGTCAACACCGTTTCAATCGTCCAATATTCGGACGGAACAAAAGCTTGAATCTCCCTTTCCCGTTCCACGATAATACGCGTTGCGACCGATTGTACACGTCCCGCACTCAATCCGCTTTTGACATTCTTCCAAAGCAAGGGGCTGAGCTTGTAACCGACAATTCGGTCAAAAATACGGCGTGTCTGTTGAGAATTGACCAAATTCATATCGATTTGCCGCGGTGACTTGATTGCCGCCTTCACCGCGCTTTTCGTCACCTCGTTAAAGCAGATCCGTTGCGTCTTTTCCACAGGGATCCCCAATGCCGTCGCCAAATGCCATGCAATCGCTTCTCCCTCGCGATCAGGGTCGGTTGCCAAAAAGACTTTTCCGGCAGCTTTTGCTTCCTTACGAATCTCTTTGATTAGGTCTCCTTTTCCGCGAATATTGATATAATGCGCTTCAAAATCATGTTCAATATCCACTCCCAAAGAGCTTTTCGGAAGATCGCGTACATGACCGACGGAAGCGACAACTTTATAGTTGGTTCCAAGATACCCCTTAACGGTCAATGCCTTTGAAGGGGACTCCAAAATCACCAAATTGTTTGCCATACGATCAAAATCCTTTCAAATGGTTCCAAGCATTAAATTTTTGTATAAAGTGCACCGGGAAGTTTTTGGATCAATCCCATAATTTCCAACATCGTCAGTGCCGCCGCAATTTCACCGATCGAATAGTCCAACCGATTCAATTCATCCGCAGAAATTGCGCGATCATCCGGAATCGCACGTAACAGAGCAATTTGAATCGGTGTCAAAGAAGCAATCGGAGCTTCCGATGATTGCCGGCTCCTCACCGTCGTCGCATCTCTTGACGGTTCGGCTTTTTCCTTCTCCGTTTCGGATACCGACAGAACATCCGGATTCAATCGCATTTGTCTGATTTGCACCGGTTCGTCATGCGATGTACTTCTACGCGGCAAAACCGCATCATACTCGGCAGTCCGTTCCGATTCGATCACACCCATCTCCCGTAAATACGGCAAAGAAACCTGTGATCGTTCCCGCACCCGATCCAAACATTCCGAATGCAAAGTTTCCGTGTAAATAAATTGATACGGTTCCAAAATATCCCGTGTATCCAAAACAAGATGCGCGCCATCCCGCAACAGGCTGTTTGTACCGACCGAACGAGCGGTACCGATATTGGCAGGCAGAGCAAAAACAGCCCGTCCTTGAGAAATCGCATCTCGTGCCGTAATCAAAGAACCGCTCTTTTCTCCCGCCTCGACCACAACAGTCGCTTGCGACATTCCGCTGATGATACGATTGCGCACTGGGAAATGATAACTGCGCGGCGCGGTTCCGGGCGGATACTCGGAGATCAATGCGCCCGCATTGCAAATGGCTTGACTTAACCGAACATGGGATTTCGGATAGACCACATCCACACCGCAACCGAGAACTGCAACGGTACTTCCTTTGGCAGCCAAAGCCGCTGCGGCGCAAACACCGTCAATGCCTGCCGCCATGCCGCTGATCACCACCGCATTGGCAGAAGCCAATTCATAGGATATTTTATACGCCGATTCCATTCCGTATGCACTCATCCTTCGCGTACCGACCATGCCTACACAAAGCCGTTTGTTCAAATCCGGAAGATTGCCGCGATAATAAAGAACACTCGGCGGAGCTTGAATATCGCGCAACGCGAACGGGTACGCTTCGTCATCATAAGTCAAAATTCCGATATTCCGCTTTTCACAGGCATCCAGAATCAAAGAAACTTCTCTCAAATTTTTGTCGGCGAGAGCCGAACGTGTTACGGGAGAGAGATCTTGCAACAGTTCAATCTCGGAAGCGTCGGCGTGAAAAATATCATACGGTTGCTCGTAAAGTGAGATCAAATTCAAAAAGTTTCGATTTTCGGCACCAAGTGCTTGCGACAACCAGATCCAAAACAAAACATCTTTTCTTTTCACGCACATCACTCCTTCCCTAACTATTTTTCCCGTTCACCGTCCATCGTGTTTGGCAAACTCCCACATCAAAAGCGAAGCGGCAACCGCCGCATTAAAAGATTCGGCACGCCCACTCATCGGAATCATGACGCTGTGCGTACAAGCCGCAATCGTACTCTCCGAAAGCCCGTGTCCCTCATTTCCGATGACAATGCAATCCCCCGCCCGGCGAGCAAATGTCCCCAAGGACATGGCTGAATCACGCAAAGCGGCGGCAAACACACGTCTGCCGTTATCTGCAAGCCCATGAATCACGGGGATCAATGTGGATACTCGATCGATCCGCTGATTGAACAAAGTTCCCATGGAGGCGCGAACCGCTTTTGGATGGTAGATGTCGGCACAATCGGCACTCAAAATCAACCGATCCACACCGATGGCGGCTGCACTCCGAATGATTGCACCGATGTTGGACGGATCCCGAACCGATTCCAGAAGGACAACGGATTCGTTTCTCATCTCAAAAAAATCATCGCTATTATATATTGTAACAATTTTTTGGAATTTGTCAATATATTTTGCAATAGTTATTGCCCCATCCGGCGATTTTTCTTCGGAAATTCGATCAAACAATGTATCTTCAACCACCATAATTTTTCCAACAGTGGCATTTTTTTCATTTTTTAAGCAATTTTGTAAACGGGAAATAATTTTTTCGGAAGTCGAAGAACGAACAAAAACACTTTTGATTTCAATATGGTTTCGGACTGCTTCTTCCAAAAGCTTGATTCCGTCAAAGCGAAACTCTCTGTTCTCTTCTCTTGTTTTCCGATCCGCCAATTTGCAAAGAGAAACCAAATTTTGATTCTGTCTGGATCGAATCGGTTCTCGTTCAATCTGCAAAACCGTCACCTTCCTTCCATTAATTCCGTTTTTTGTAAAACATTCCATCTATGACAAAAACCCGATGAAATCATCGGGTTTTCAATTGTTCAGATCAAAGTGCCGCCTTTGCCTGTGCGCACAGAGCTGCAAATGCTTCCTTATCGGAAACAGCCAACTCGGCAAGCATCTTACGATTCAAATCAATTCCCGCCTTCTTCAAGCCATGCATCAAAGTGGAATAATTCATTCCGTTTACCTTAGCCTGTGCGGAAATTCTGGTAATCCAAAGAGAGCGGAAATCTCTCTTTTTCATTTTTCTGCCTGCAAAAGCATAGTTACCGCTCTTCATGACGGCTTGCTTTGCCATCTTGAAATGCTTGGACTTTGCGCCCCAAT
>CAZUYA010000037.1:0-19548 GCA_964624685.1 uncultured Ruminococcus sp.
AAAGGTATCGGTCGGTCGAATGGACGGATCAATCGTAACGGGGAATACGCGGTCGGCTGAATTGAGCCAATCGGCGTTTGCGGTCACGGTCAAACGGTAAATGCCGTCGTTTTCCCGAATCAAACGGTAGAAAACTTCATTGGAGTATGTTTCGGATGCGTCGTACATATAAGGTGTCGGAATCTCGTACCGGACAACTCCCGTGGTACTGTCGGACAATAGGATGTTGCCGTCGTCCGTTAAAACAGCAGTCAGCCCATCGGCTTGCAGACGGAAGGTATAAACATATTGATCCGAACGGGTACGCACCAGAATGTTCTCTTTGACGGTGTTGCCGTTCAGAACGTATTCCAGATCCGTTCCGGCGAGAATATCGGCATACGTGACGGACGAGCGGTTGTCGATCTGTGTGGCTTCCTCCAAGGAATTCCATATAGAGTTGACCGAACGATCATCGGAATGGTTTTGTACGCTGACCGTTCCCAAAGCGGGTTCCATGGCGTACCATGCAACATCGCCGCTGTTTTGCAGGAGGGTGAGGGAAATAACATATCCGTTTTCCTGCAAAGTCAGCAACGGTTGATTCGGTTGAGAAGTGCTTGCCAATCGAATGCGGTCATCCGATGTTGCGTAAATTGCTGATGTTGCGGTCAAACTTTGCGCCGAAGATTGCAAGTGCAAGGTGTTGTCAATATCCTGCCAGTTGCCGTCTGCATCCAAGCGATGAACCGCGTCGGCATAGACGAATGCCGTATGGGTGCCGTCGGTCAAGCGAAAATGTTTGACGGTTTCCTCACGCAACGACGTGATTTCGGAAATACCTCCGGCGGGCGTTTCTTCTATGATCTCTTGCAATTCCTCTACAAATTGCGTCTCCTGTTCCGTCGAAAAAGCCGATGATATGTTTTCATCGTGCGGGATGTCTTCCGCATTCGTTAAAATGGGACAGGAAAAGAGCAACAGAAGCATGCAAAGAAGCATGGAGAGAATCCGTTGCCGTTTGAGAAAAGTTTGACGAGATTTAGAAATCTTTTTTGGATGGAAATTTTTATGTTGATACATTTTATGCTCCTTTTTTGAAAAATGCGCATTTTTACGGTTCAGCGGCATTTGTAAGGCGCATGCGGCATGCGGTACCGTTTTCGCAAGAGTCGATGGTTCGAGGATGCCGAAAAGAGTCTGCCTTATGCGCCGACGCGCCAAAAGAGCAAACGGGAGGGAAGTGTACGGTGTGCTGTATGCCGACTGCACAGCGGGCAAGCGATTTTTGTGAAGTTGTGTGCCATATAGTTTTCCTCCGTTTCATGTATCATTCGGAAGGCGTCGGAACCGGTGTTCACACAGGATTCCCTGTTCCGATACTTTTCCACTTACAGTGTATCACATCGGGTGTGGTTTGTCAATTGCTGTTTTGACAGAAAAAGTTCGTTGGGTTTTGGTAGAATGTACCAAAGAATTTATTCATCTTAAACCCCAAATTTACCGATTTGTCATGCGGATGGAATTCAAATGCGGAGAGTCCTTTCCATTTTGGACGATGATGTTAATTGTGAATCATTTTTTGTACCTCCGGTTGGACAATGCTCTGTTTCATGTATAGGATTCAAACGATTCTCTTTTTGTTACGTTTTCCCCCGCCGTGGCGGCGGGGATTTGAATGCAGGTTAGGTTACAGTCCGATAGCAACCTGAAAAGTGATCCAATCCTGCATAAGTCCATCTTTTTCGTCTTGATATTCTTGTTTGACTGTCATCAAGTAATGGAGATAATAAGAACCATCGTAGCAACGTGCGATATAGTGAAGATATACCACACCGGGAGAGCCGTTGCGGACATATTGAGCGACTTCGATGAGGAACTCTGCGGCAACCGCATCGGCACGTTCAAAGTCGATTTCCAAGGGTGAAAAATGACTGCCGCGAAATATTGAAGACACGGTACCGTATTCTGTAACACCCACGCTCATTGAATCATTGGTGTTGTATCCGTTGATCTGTCTGCGATAGTTGAAACAATAACGATTCGGACGATGATATTCATCTGCCTCGCAATACGTTGCCGTCAAAGTATAATCGGATAGTCGGTTATCCGGCTCTTTGCTCAAATAGAAATCTTCCAACATGGATTCGGCGATGCGCTGGCATTCCTCCATGGTACACAATTTGGTTTTGTCTTGATCGATGGGGGCATAACTTTGGTCGTACATTTGGTATGAAGTAATTTCGTTTTTACTGTTGGTCCAGAGCGATAATGTGATATAATCTAAATTCAGCTTTCCGTCGCCTGGAAGATTGTTTTGGTAAGCAAAATACGACCTTTTGATTTCGTGTTCTCCGTAGTAGTGTCCAGGCTCTCGGTATGATTCGTAATAATACGCAATGTATTCTCTTCCGTTGATGGTTACGGTAATTGTTTCCGGTACATCGTCTTCAAAATTGATGTAGCGATCGGGATAAGGGGAATGATCGTAAACCCGTTGAGTCAGACCTTTTGGAGGATTATCCCAATAGAGCAGGTTGTTTGTATAACTCATGACTGCAGCTGTATAGGGAGCCAGTGTTTTGATCTCCGGTTCCGGTATTTGGTATTTGGGTTGTGTGGAGATCGGATCGGTCGTTGACGTTTCCTCCGAGCCATCTGGGAGCGTCGGAGAAGGCAACCGAGTTTCCGTTGTGGAATCGGAGGGAGCCGATGGGGAATCCGTGGTGAAGCTTTCCGTTCCCAGAACGTTTGGCGAATGGGCGAAGCAAGATGTCACAATGAGGGAAAATAGGACGACCATAATCAAAATTGTGCGTTTCATCTGTTTGTTCCTCCGTCATTAATTGATTTCATTTCCGAACAAGTCGGAGAGCGTTATATCGGTATTTCCGCTGAGAACCGCGATCTCTAACAAATCCCATGATTCGGCAATCGGATGTGCTTCGGTAGCAGGAATCGTATAAGTATAATCATATCTATAATATATATCTTGCTCCTGCTCTTTATTTTGGCTTTTTTCATTTTGACTCAAAGTTTTTAGTCGATCAAATGCTTCCTGCAACGTTCGTTCGTTTCCGTTGTTATACATTTGTACGATCAAATCCTCCATAAATTTATTGCATGCGTGAAGATTGGTTGATTCCTTAAACGCAATAACCGTTTCGGCACCGGCACAGCGGGTTGCTTCCAAAACATTTTGCGGGGTGCCGTTGAGAATGCGATCCTCGTTGATATATCCTTTTGAGCCTCTGCAAGTTAAGTAAATGACCAGCTTGGTATTGCTGAAGTCGATATTTAACAGATCCGACAGGTAGTAACGATATTCGTTTCCGGATTCATCGTGTCCGAGAAAGACGCGATCCGTATTGCCGTGGGTATGAATGATAAACAGTTTGGAGTTTTCCAACAGGCTTTGAACTTCGGTTTTGGAATACTGGATTTCATAGCCGGTATAAATATTCTCACATCCGGATACATCTTCCACAACAGACCGAGTTAATGACATATATTCATGCCTCGGGTGGTCGGGATCCATATCATTATAAGCCAACATTGTTGCATCATAGGAAACGAACCACTCGTCTTCCAAATAGGCATTATCGGTATAGGCGGCTTGTTGCAAGAGAATTTCATTTTCCTTGGAACGCGATGCAAGTGAAAGTGCCGAAGTGGTGTCGCCTTTCGGTGTCAAACGATAATTGCCGCGTGTGGTTTTTGTAATCAACCACAGACAGGTATCCTCATCGTAATTTTCCGTTGATGTTAACAGGATCGAAGAATTGTGTGGCGTAGATACATATTCTATGGAAAGATATTTGTTCTCCTGACTTGCCGCACTGCAAATGGTGTAATATCCGTTTTCGATATAGGTAATTTTCCATTTTTCGGAGAGCGTATTTTGATAACTGTTTTGCCAAATCGGATGATTATCGGCTGTCAATCCGTTTTTGGGTTCTATGTATTTTTTGGAATGACAGTTACGGATCAAGTAAGTTCCGTCTGCAAGGATTTGTCCGACCGAAAGGGGACAAACCACTGTCTTTCCGGTTGGCACATGCGTTACCGTAATGTTGGTTGTTCGGAGATCGGAAGAAGAGGAGAAATTGAACTGCGGTTGTCCGTCAGTCTTCGTGTACTCATCGTTCTCATCGCCCGCATTATTCTTATCGTCATCATCGGCCCCATAGTGTGTGATTGATAAACCGATATTTCTTGAAATTGTAAAATGAAAATCCTTATAGGACACCCAATCAGCGTCGGCGGGTGTGATTCCGGAGATGGAGATGGGCGAGGTACTTGTTTTGTCGAACCAAAGCGGAGCATCTACAGTGAATGCTTGTAATTTGGTGTAATCGGAGCGGCGTTTGTATTTCCAAACCCCAGCAAGATAGTTTGCATTGGCTTCCGAAAAATCACTTTCATTCGGATCATAAGTAAAATTATTTTTATCACAAAGGTCAATGTAACCTCCCTCTTGCTGGTATAGAATTTTTCCACTTTTACTGACAATGTGGATTCCGGATGATTCGGCAGGTTCAAATGTCCAATAGTAAGGGGTGCTCGACAATGACAAATGACCTAAAGAATTCACCGAGAGATATTTTGTAATGCCGTTATGAATGATAGCGATGACCGGTTTGGATGAATTGGGAGCGATCAATTTCCATGTGCAGTATTGCGCATTGAAAGATTTTCCAGAGACCGTGTTGATGACTTGGTTATTTTCGCTGGCGGTTGCATATAACATGGTTCCGTATTGTTGATTGTGAATATAGTACGGTTCGCTATGTGTTACTTCATAATAAACGTTGCTGTCTCCGTCGGCTTCCGTTGCGTAAATATAGGCGGTTTCATTGCCAAAACGCAGGGCGATGCCGTATTCTGGGAAATTGTATGGATCGCATGTGATCCCACGTGTGTTGTCCGTCCATGCACGGGCAATTTCGGTGATGTCGATGGGAATGCGTGTGCCGTCGATTGCATTTGTTACCGTGGTTGAAGAATGGCAGGCTTCCGTTTCGTAGTGGATTGCCAATCCGGGATCATAGGTGAAATCATACCAATAGTCTACATATTCCAACATCGGATATACATCAAAAGTTCCGCTAAATGAAGAGGCAGCTTTCAGATACAATGTGACATTGTCGATCTCTTCTGCCGGCATATCGACGAATTTTCCAAATTGCAAGTTGTAGAAGTCGGCAAACCGATAAATGACGGTTGTCATTCCGTCATAGAACAGATGTTGATCCATAAACATGGGGAGTTCCAAATCATAGTAAAGATCTCCGTGACTGTACACGGTCATGTCTTCAATTGCCTGATAGTCTGTCCGAAAACTTTCACTGCCTTCATATGTATAGTAAAACCCGGTTTCCGTAACGACTGTCGGATCAATGTACACCGGATAGACCGTACTTGAACTCCGTAAAAATTCTTGCGGTACATGGATTGTCATGATGTAACCGCCGGAAGTGCGTTCTGTGATCTCTAATGTCCCATATGTTGCATTTCCGACACTGTCTTTGATGAGGATGTTGCCGAAATCAAACACGCACTCTCCGGCATCATTTACCAGCATCCACTGTCCTGCTTCCTTTTGGACAGGCATCACCTCTGTCGCTGTCAGCAAAAAGCGGAATGTATATTTGCCAATATCCTGTCGCAAAATAATGTCTTCTTTTATGCCGAAAAGTTGGGTTTGATAACGTACTGCTGTCATGGCACCGAATGCGCCGTTGTAGGTGACACTCTTGCCGTCAGTACTTAATTGCGGAGTGGCAACAACGGAGGAAGGTTCTGCTTTCATGACAAAACTATAGTTACCGTATTGAATCCGAACTCCGTTGGTGGCAATGGCTTTGCCAAAGTATGCCTGAAAGCTGTTGTCGGTCATAGCATAGGCATATCCTGCCAATCCGGTTGCTTCGATCTTGGTATTTTTGTCTTTTATGATTCCGTCGGTTGTGATGTATTTTACGGGTTTGTCAAAGATATAGGATGTTTTGGAACCATTTTGATTTTGGAAGATGACTGTTTGTAAGGAAGTTTCCTGTGCATACAGTCGATTGACATGTCCTTTTTCAATTGCTTGTTCCAAACTGACCGTTTCGGGACGTTGTACATCCTTTGGATCCAGCTCTTGCAACTGCGAAAAAGGAAGTTCGCCTTCTCCGAGTTCCAATCGGTTGGTTGTTTCAAAAGATAGTTCCTGTTCGACGGTGGATGCAACATTCGATTCGGTTGATGTTGCTTGTTCCGGAGTTTCCAAAGCGGTGATTGTGAAAGAACACGAAAAGAGCAACAGAAGCATGCAAAGAAGCATGGAGAGAATCCGTTGCCGTTTGAGAAAAGTTTGACGAGATTTAGAAATCTTTTTTGGATGGAAATTTTTATGTTGATACATTTTATGCTCCTTTTTTGAAAAATGCGCATTTTTACGGTTCAGCGGCATTTGTAAGGCGCATGCGGCATGCGGTACCGTTTTCGCAAGAGTCGATGGTTCGAGGATGCCGAAAAGAGTCTGCCTTATGCGCCGACGCGCCAAAAGAGCAAACGGGAGGGAAGTGTGCGGTGTGCTGTTTGCCGACCGCACAGCGGGCAAGCGATTTTTGTGAAGTTGTGTGCCATATAGCTTTCCTCCGTTTCATGTATCGTTGTTCGGAAACGTATCGGAACACCGCTCACAAAAAGTACACGGTTACGACACTTTCCCATCTACAGTATATCATATCGGGTGTGACTTGTCAATTGCCGTTTTGACAGAAAAATCCAACTGCTTTTTGGATGAATATACCAAATTAACCGCCGGTCATGATTGTAATGATCCAATAAATGACTCCGTAAATGGATCCCGCAAGTGTTCCGTAGAGCAAAACGGGACCGGAAACCGTAAATATTTTTGCACCGACTCCCAAAACCAGTCCTTCGGCATGGCTGTCGATGGCGGGCGAGACGACGGAGTTTGCAAATCCCGTAATCGGAACCAATGTGCCGGCACCGGTTACTTTTGCAATGCGGTCAAACACGCCGAATGCAGTCAGGATGACGGCGATCAGAATGATGGTAACAGAGGTCAGTGTGGCGGCATTTGCGGCTTCGATGTGGCAAATGTTCGTGTAGAAGTCCCGAAATCCTTGTGCCATTGTACAGATCAATCCACCGCTCCAAAAAGCATTGATGCAATTCTTCCACAGTGGAGAATGCGGGGCATGGGCGCGTGTAAAGCGTTGGTAAGTTTTTGCTTCCATATTCAAATCCGGAAATTTCCTTTCCAAAATCAATTTTTCGATTGCCTTTGTCAGTATTCCCAAAAAATTTACCTTCATGCGGTTGACAATCGTCAAAAAACGGTATATACTATTGGTAATTCAAGGCGATGGGGGAATGTGCTGATGAAATGGGATGATGTATATGGAAATTTTAAGAAATTTGCAGACCGTACTGCAAAAAAGATCAATCAGACCGCGGATATAGCTACCTTGCAGGTCAAGTTGTCCATGGCAGAAAAGAGATTGAATGAAGCATTTGCTTTTTTAGGACGTGCCGCTTACGAGCATTTTTCCGGAGATTCCGATTTGTCGGATAAAGTTATGCTTGCGGTGGAAAGCGTGAATCGTATAAAGTCGGAGATTCGTTCATTGGAGGAACAGATCGAAGAAGCGAAACAACGTGCGGCTGAGTTTGATGCCCAAACCGATGTCCGGAACAATGCAGGATGCGAATCGTCGGAATGTTCGCCGGATGACGATGCGTCTGTGCAAATGAAAAAAAGGCAAACGGATCAGCGGGGAGAAGCAGTGCAGACCGCACATCCGTCTGTTCCCGTTTCTGCATTTGCGGCAGACAGTGGGGATACAATTGCCGTAGATGTTATGCCCGAAACAGGACACGATCCGTCGCTTCTTTAAGAATCTGAAAAAAATCGAATTTTGATATTGACTTTGAAAAAGAAGTGTGTTATAATAAAGTGAATTCTGTATGGAGGTGTTCGAATATGAAGCATATTGAAACCATTGAGACGCGCAATCTGTGCGAAAGTGCAAAGAACGGCGGTTGCGGTGAGTGCCAGACATCTTGTCAGTCTGCCTGCAAAACCAGTTGCGGAATTGCAAATCAGCAATGCGAAAATCGGGAAAGCAAATAAGATGCTTTTCAAATGCCGCCGTTACGGCGGCATTTTTTCCTGTCTGTGTGAGGACATCAGACAACAGATCTCATTCAATTCAAAGGAGTTCTTTTTATGATCCATCAATATCAACTCGGCGGCTATAACATCGTTCTGGATTCCTGTTCCGGATCAGTCCATGCGGTCGATGAAGTGGCATATGATATGATTGCCGAATTTGAAACAGGAAGTCGGGAAGAGGTTCTGAATACAGTAAAACAAAAATATGCTTCCCACGCTGAAATTACCGAAAAAGATTTGGAAGAGTGCTATGAACAGATCGAGGCACTCAAGGCGGCGGGAAAACTGTTTGCCCCCGATACTTTTGAAGGAATGGCGGGACATTTGAAAGAAAAAACAGCAGGAGTCGTCAAGGCATTGTGTCTGCACGTGGCACATACTTGCAATCTCAATTGCTCCTATTGTTTTGCAAGCCAGGGAAAATATCACGGTGAACGTGCGGTCATGAGTTTTGAGGTCGGCAAACAGGCGTTGGATTTTTTGGTTGCCAATTCCGGTACACGGCATAATCTGGAAGTGGACTTTTTCGGCGGGGAACCGTTGATGAACTTTGATACGGTCAAACAACTTGTGGCGTATGCAAGAAGTATTGAAAAACAATTTCATAAAAATTTTCGATTTACGTTGACAACGAACGGAATGCTGATTGACGATGATGTAATTGAATTTGCCAATCGGGAATGTTCCAATGTGGTATTGAGTTTGGACGGTCGGAAAGAAATCCACGATCGGTATCGTGTTGACCATGCCGGCAAAGGCAGCTGGGAACAGATCGTACCGAAGTTTCAAAAATTGGTGGAGGCACGCGGCGGAAAGAACTACTATATGCGGGGGACATTTACCCATGCCAATCCGGATTTTCTGAAAGATATACAAGTGATGTTGGATCTTGGATTTACGGAATTGAGCATGGAGCCGGTCGTTTGCGCGCCGGGGGATCCGTCTGAATTGACGCAGGAAGATCTTCCTATCGTACTGTCGCAATATGAACAATTGGCTGACTTGATGTTGAAAAGAGAACGAGAAGGAAAGCCGTTTACTTTTTATCACTATATGATTGATCTGACGGGCGGTCCCTGTATTTACAAGCGAATTTCCGGGTGCGGATCCGGTACGGAATATATGGCGGTTACACCATGGGGGGATTTGTATCCTTGCCATCAATTTGTCGGAGAAGAAGCATTTAAGCTCGGCGATGTATGGAACGGTGTGACCAATCGACAAAAGCAAAGTGAATTTGCCGCATGTAATGTCTATGCGCGTCCGGATTGTCGGAATTGTTGGGCAAAACTTTATTGTTCCGGCGGATGTGCGGCAAATGCCTATCATTCCACGGGGCATGTGACCGGAGTTTATCAGTACGGTTGCGAATTATTCCGTAAAAGAATGGAATGTGCGATTATGGTACAGGTTGCACGTACACTGTCTGAACAGGAAAAAGCATGAATACCCCCATTTGCGATTTTGTCCGCCGATATGCCGAAGCGCATGTTTCCCGCTTGCATATGCCGGGACATAAAGGAAGCGGTCCCTTGGGAATCGAGACTTTGGATATTACGGAGATCGAAGGTGCCGACAGTCTTTATGAAGCGAACGGCATCATCGCACAAAGTGAAAAAAATGCTTCTCATTTGTTCGGATGCCCAACTTTTTATTCCACGGAAGGCTCGTCACAATGTATTCGTGCCATGGTGTTTTTAATTTCCCTGTTTGCACAAGCGAAAGGCGAACGTCCTTTGATTTTGGCAGGCAGAAATGCACACAAAACATTCTTGTCCGCTGTAGCATTGGCAGATGTGGATGTGGAATGGATCTATCCGTTGTCACAGGATTCCTACCTGTCCTGTACTGTGGATGCGTCGGTCTTGGAAGAGTTGTTTCGGCATTTGAACAGAAAACCGACCGCGGTTTATTTAACTTCCCCGGATTATTTGGGAAACATAGCCGATATTCGAGCTTTGTCCGAAGTTTGTCATCGGTACGGCGTATGGTTGATGATAGACAATGCCCATGGTGCATATTTGAAATTTTTGCCGCCATCCCTATATCCGATTGATCTTGGTGCCGATCTTTGCTGTGATTCGGCGCATAAAACGTTGCCTGTCCTGACGGGGGGGGCCTATTTACATCTTTCCGATTCTTTGCCGAGCATGTTCGTCGAGAATGCCAAGCGTGCATTGGCTTTGTTCGGCTCTACCAGCCCGTCTTACCTCATCCTGCAATCGTTGGATGCGGTCAATCCCTATCTTGAACGGGAGTTTCCCGTGAGGTTGCGGCAAGTTGTATCGGATGTACAACGGATGCGGGAAATGTTGGAACGGCAAGGCTTTTGCATCGTTGGCGATGAGCCGATGAAATTGACGGTTGCACCGAAACAGTACGGTTATACGGGGAAGGCAGTGGCGCGCCTGTTACGCGCCAATCAAATTGAATGTGAATTTTCGGATGATGATTTTGTTGTTCTGATGCCGACACCGGAAAACCGCGATGCCGATCTTGCAAAGGTGACGCAGATTCTGTGTCACCTTCCGAGAAGGGAGGAACGATTGACTTCATTCCATACTTTTTCGTCTCCGGAACGAGTTTTATCATTGCGTGAAGCATTGCTTTCTCCATGCGAAACAATCCCGACTGCTGAAAGCTATGGCAGAGTGTTGATTTCGGCACCAATCGGTTGTCCGCCCGCAGTTGCCCCAATTGTTCCGGGAGAACGAATCGACAACACGGTTTTGCAATATTTTTTGAAGTACGGAATCCAAACGTGTTGTGTTGCAGTGCCGTAAGTACAATTTATCAAAAAAACGATTCTGGATGACCGAAAGAACGGATTTGGGAAGGGAAGAACTTCTCTTTCCGAATCCTGATTTACGGTCTCATTGTGTGCAAACTAAAAAAAATATTTTTTTTCAAAAAAAGGCTTGACAGATACTGCTTTTTGTGGTATAATATAAAACGTTGGCGGGATAGCTCAGTTGGCTAGAGCAACCGGTTCATACCCGGTAGGTCATGGGTTCAAGTCCAATTCCCGCTACCAGCGGCCCGTTGGTCAAGAGGTTAAGACACCGCCCTTTCACGGCAGTAACAGCAGTTCGATTCTGCTACGGGTCACCAAACGCAACAAATCCGAACCATTTCGTAAACCGAAATTGGTTCGGATTTGTTTTGTTTAAGCCACCATCGGCACTGCCGGTGGTGGCTTAAACAAAAGAAGCGGAACGACCAATTAACGGTCGTTCCGCTTTCAAAACAGGAGATTGGGAATCAGATCAACTGATATTGTTTTTTGTATTCTTCCAACTGTTCGGCAAAGAAACTGTCGCTTTCATGCACGTTACGGGTTGTTTCATGTAAGTTGAGGTTATGATGCGCTGTGTCGATGATGCAAGCGGAGATGTTGGAGCAGTGGTCGGAAACTCGTTCCAAATTGGTTAAAAGATCAGACCACACGAATCCGACTTCAATGGTGCAATTGCCTTGACTGAGGCGCACGATGTGGCGTGTCCGTAATTCTTCTTTCAAGTCGTCGATGATTTGTTCCAGCGGTTCCACACATGCCGCAACACGTAAATCACCGGTGGTGAGACTTTGCATGGTCAGACGGATGATCTCACGTACCGCGCTGACAAGAACGGACATTTCACTTTGCGCGTTTTTGGAGAACTGCAATCCTTTATCGCGCATTTCTTCGGCAGATTCCAAGATGTTCACGCTGTGGTCGGCGATCCGCTCAAAATCACCGATGAGCTTTAGCAACTCTGTGGATTCCGTACTGTTTTCTTCGCTGATGTGTCTGCCACCCAGTTTGACAAGATAGGTACTGAGAATATCTTCATAGTGGTCTGTCAAATCTTCCGCATGACGTACTTTTTGCGCACTTTCGGTTTCATAATGTGAAAGACAATCCAAGGCGGTACTGAGAGCTGTTTTTGCTGCATCTGCCATTTCCAATGTTAAGTCGCGGCAACGATCCAAAGCCAGTGCGGGAGTTGCCAACAATCGTTCGTCCAATTCGGAGTTTTCTTCCGGGTTTTGGGGATCCGGAATGACTTTGATTGCAAATCGTTCGAGCAAAGAAGACATGGGGAACAGAATTAAAATACAAATAATACTGAAGATGGAGTGTGCGACGGCAATGCCGAATGCGGAAGCGGGAGAGGCGAGGAAGATCGCGAACGATGTTCCTTCCGTGGCAAAGATGGCTTGCAGAATCACATATACGCCCAAAAGCAATGCGGAACCGAGAATATTAAACGTTAAATGTACAACGGCGGCACGTTTTGCGTTTTTATTGGCACCCACTGCCGAAAGCATGGCAGTGATGCATGTGCCGATTTTTGCACCGAGGATAATCGGAATTGCAGCCGCATAGCTGATGCCGCCGCTGGTGGCAAGGGCTTGCAGGATTCCGACGGATGCCGAACTCGATTGAATGATTGCGGTCAGGATGGTTCCGGCAAGAATACCGAGGAACGGGTTCGTAAACAGTTCAAAGAGATTTTGGAACCATGACATATCTTTGAGCGGTGCCATGGCTTCCGACATCATATCCATGCCGAACATCAGCGTTGCAAAACCAAGCAAAATAATTCCGATATCTTTTTTCTTATCGCTTTTGTTATTGATGCAAAGCACAATGCCGATCAGTGCGAGAATGGGAGTAAACGAGGTCGGTTTGAGCAATGTTACCCAAACATTCCCTTCAATTCCCGCCAAACTCAAAATCCATGCGGTGACGGTCGTACCGAGGTTGGCACCCATGATTACGTTGATTGCTTGTTTTAGCGTCATCAATCCGGAGTTGACGAATCCGACCACCATGACGGTGGTTGCCGATGAACTTTGAATGACTGCCGTGATTCCGAGACCGGTCAGAAAACCGGCAAATTTGTTGGTTGTCAATTTGCCGAGCAGTGCGCGAAGTGCGCCGCCTGCACAGCGTTCGAGCGATTCACTCATGGTGTTCATTCCGAATAGAAATAAACACAGACCTCCGATCAAAGGTAGAATCATTTGAATGAAATAGTCGTTTAAGAAGGATTCCAATGCTTCCATTTCGTTTTTTCCTTTCCGTTGCCGTAATTTTTTGGCTGTTTTCCGTAAATTCAAATCTTTGTAAAGTATATCAAAAAAAGGTCAAATCTTTTATACGACAATTGTAAAATTCATGTAAAGTTCTGCCGAAAAAAGGAAATTCAGAAAACAGATTCGGAAGCGGACGGTCAGAATCACCAATAAAAAAGCATAAAAAAACAAAAGGATTGTCGTTTTAACGGATTGACAAGCGTTGGGTTTGGCGTTATAATATATATAGGTAAGATTCGATGCGCCAAATATGCATCGGTCAATGAAGAGTAAAAGTACAGGCGTTGGAAGGATCCTTCAGTGCCTGCCGAACGGGGAGTTGTCGGCGGGACGAAAAGAATCCCGCAACCGGCGGATTCTTACGGTCTGTACTTTGCATCCCGCTTCATAAAGGCTTGGACTCAAGAGAGCTTTTTCGTTCATTGCAGTGCTTTCTTTTCTCCTTTTTGCCGTTATGGGTGGAAAAGGAGGTATTTTTATGAAAAAAAGCTCGTTTTCTGCACGTTCAGCATTATACCGCATGACTTTGAATGCAATGTTTATCGCGGTTCATGTTGTGATGGGATTGGTCCCATCCGAGTTTTCTTGGCAATCTTTGCCGGTCTTGCTGTGTGCATTTTTGTTAACTCCGGGGGACGCTGTAACCGTAGCGGTCATCGGTTCGTTTATTGAGCAATTGCATTACGGTATTGGCTTTGGAACGATTGTTTGGATTCTTCCGTGGGCTGTGTTCGGTGCGGTTGCAGGTTTCGGTGCGTACTTCATTCGGCATTCTCGGCATGTGTGGTTGAAAGTTGCGGTTATTATTGTCTCTGAGGTGGTACTGAATCTTTGCAATACGGCGGCACTCTGCTATTTCGGTTATGTGACTTTGGATGTTTCTTCGGTATGGTTGGTCGTGATGGCATTTATCGTGCGTATGCCGCATGCGCTGATTCGTGCCGGGCTTTCTTCGGTCGTGGTTCCTCTTCTTTTGCCGCCTTTGAAAAAGGTGTTGAAGCGGTTTTATGTGCCGATTTCTTCCGTCGCCGAATCCCATACGGATGGCAATTGATCGTTGGGGTGTTTGCTTCCATTTGTTCCGGAGAGGCAATTGAAAAATGATTTTTAAGGATGGGGATGGTTGTTGAATGATGAATTGTGAAGAAGCGATTCAATATATTCATTCCACGGGTTGGAATCGGGGGACTTCTCCCGGACTGACCCGTTTTTGTACGATTTTGGATCGTCTCGGTAATCCGCAGGATTCTTTGCGGTGTATCCATGTGGCGGGGACAAACGGAAAAGGCAGTACGTGTGCGATGTTGGACGCTGTTCTTCGTGCACAAGGGTATCGCGTCGGATTGTTTACGTCGCCTTATATCCGTACTTTTGAAGAGCGGATCTGTGTAGACGGTCAACCGATCGATGCAACCTCCTTGGCAATGTTGACGGAACGGGTAAAAGCCGTTGCTGATGAGTTGGAAGAAGCACCTACGGAATTTGAATTGGTTACAGCCATCGGCTTTTTGTACTTTGTACAGTGCCGGGTTGACCTTGTGGTTTTGGAAGTCGGTTTGGGGGGGCGATTGGATCCGACCAATGTGATTCGTTCTCCTTTGCTTTCTGTTATTACGGGAATTGATTTTGACCATATGGGCTTATTGGGGAATACCATTCAGGAAATTGCCGCTGAAAAAGCGGGAATCATCAAGGAAGGGCGACCGTGCCTTTACGGTGGCGAGGAGAATGCGGCTTGCCGTACCATCCGTTCGTTGGCAGATCTTCGTCATGCGCCGTTCTATACGGTGGATCGATCCTCGTATCGAAAAAAGGCAGCGACTTTGAAAGGGACGATCTTTGATTTTCAAACTTATTCCGATGTGCATTTGTCTTTACTCGGTGCATATCAACCGTATAATGCGACCGTTGTTTTGAACGCATTGCAAATTTTACAGACTGAAGGAATCACAATTTCGGAAACGGCGATCCGCCGCGGACTTTCCGATGTTCGTTGGAGAGCGCGGTTTGAATTGTTGGAGTGTGATCCGATCGTGATTTATGATGGTGGGCATAATCCGCAAGGTGTGTCGGCTGCTGTTAAAAGTATTATGGAATATTTTCCGGATCAAAAGGTCAACTTGTTGACCGGCGTCATGTCCGATAAGGACTACGATGCGATGATTGAAGTTCTCAAGCCGATTGCCGGAGCCGTTTTTACGGTGACACCGGAAAATCCGCGCGCTTTGACGGCAGAGGAATATGCCGAGCATTTTGCAAGTCATAAGGTCGTTGCACGACCTTATCAGTCGATCGCTGACGGCGTTCGTGCCGCCGTGGAAGACAGCCGTCAAAGCGGGCGACCGTTGATCTGCTTGGGGTCGCTTTATCTGTACGGTGACGTTTTTGATGCGGTCAAGCGAGCTGTCACAGAAAATAAGGAATAATCATCACGTTTGGCAATGAACGCGGGCGTTGCGGGAAGCCGATGTGATTTCGTTTGCCTTACGGATTTTGATTCTATCAATGCTATACGTGAGTTCGGAACCATCCTCACGATAAACAAAACTAAGGAGAAAACAGAATATGAAAAACAAAAAACAAACAAACGGAGCAATATGGATGTGTCAGGCGGGTGTGATCGGTGCGCTGTATGCAGTTGTGACCGTATTGATCAGTCCTTTTGGCAGTACAGCCGTGCAATGCCGAATCTCGGAGGCTTTGTGCATTCTTCCCATGTTTACATCGGCGGCGATTCCGGGATTGACGATCGGATGTTTCATTTCCAATTTATTGACGAATGGGCTGTGGCAGGATATGGTATTCGGTACTTTGGCGACTTTGTTGGGGGCAATCGGTGCAAGAGCTTTGCGACGTGTCCCATGGTTGGTCCCCTTGCCGACTGTGGTGGCAAATACCGTGGTGATTCCGTTTGTTTTGGCATACGCATATCATGATGAAAGCGGAATCCCGTTTCTGATGGTATCGGTCGGTATCGGCGAAATCTTGTCTGCCTATTGTTTGGGAATGCTCTTGTGGTTTGCATTGCGTCGCACGGCGGGGAGACTGTTTCGTTAAGTCCGATCGAAAGGTTTGAATTTGATCAAAATTGTATTGCAGAAAGGAGTTTTTTGCATGGAGACAAACCCAATGGTTTTTCCCGCACCGGTGGAAAAAGCTTTGCAACGCTTGGCGCAATACGGTTTTGAGGGGTATGCGGTCGGCGGCTGTGTACGTGACAGCCTGCTCGGAATTATGCCGCATGATTGGGATATTACCACCTCCGCATTACCGCAGGAGGTGGTTTCCGTTTTTTTCGATTGCCGTTTGTTGGAGATCGGCATTCGGCATGGAACAGTCGGCGTTTGGCTTGACGGATTGTTGCTGGAAATAACCACATATCGCAATGATGGGGTATATTTGGATCATCGTCATCCCGTGAATGTTTCTTTTTCTTCACGATTGGAAGACGACCTGTGCAGACGGGATTTTACCGTCAATGCAATGGCATATCACCCACATGTCGGTGTGGTAGATCTGTTTGGAGGCAAAGAAGATTTGCTGAAACGAACGATTCGTTGCGTCGGCATTCCGCAAACACGATTTGAAGAAGACGGGTTACGCATTTTACGTGCGCTTCGGTTTGCGTCGGTATTGGATTTTACATTGGAAGAAACCACCGCACAAGCGGTACACAAATGTCGATCCTTCTTGTCCGATGTTTCTTCGGAACGTATTCGGGATGAATTTTGCAAATTGCTGTGTGGTAAGGGTGCCGTCCGCATTTTGCGCGAATATGTTGATGTGATCGAAGAATTTTTGCCGGAACTTGCGCCGATGGTCGGCTTTGAACAAAACACAAAGTATCATTGCTATGATGTGTTTGAACACACGTTGCATGCTTTGGCAGAGAATCAGAACGAGGATTTGATTACTCGTTTGGCGATTTTATTGCATGATGTCGGCAAGCCGTTGTGCTATACGGAAGATGATGTCGGCGGACATTTTAAGGGACATGCTTCTGTCGGAGTGGTGTTGACCGATACACTGTTGCATCGGTTGCGTTTTGGAAATGATCAGATCGAACGGATCAAACGGTTGGTGGAATTACATGATTTGCCCGTATCGACCGAACGGCGCGCGGTCAAACGGCTTATGCGTCAATTGTCGGATGAAGATATTGGGCGATTGATGGAAGTCAAGCGTTGCGATCGGTTGGCACATGCTGCATTTTTCAGCGAACCGCCTTCCGAATTGTCGGAGATTCCGCACGTGGTGCATAGCTTGCATGCAGAGGAGGCGTGTCTTTCTTTGAAGCAGTTGCAAATCAACGGAGATGATTTGATTGGCATGGGTTTTGCACAGGGGAAACAGATCGGTGTACTGTTGAACGCTTTACTGGAAGATGTTATAGAGGATCGAATTGTCAACGAACGTGAAGTGCTTTTGCGGGAAGTCCGAAAAAGAGTGAATAAAGCGGAGAAATAGCCTCTGTTTGCGGCAGATTGACATTTTTTGCATTGCATTTTGCAATCAAAAACAATCAATTTTGAACTTTTTGTTGCAAAACAAGATCTTCTGTGCTATAATAGAATTGCCGAATGCGCGAAATGCATCCGTTCGTCCGGCAAATCAATCAAAAAGAGGGAAAGACAAACGATGAAAACTTTTATTCCGGAATTCAAAAAATTTATTACTCGCGGCAATGTGATCGATATGTCTGTCGGTGTGATCGTCGGCGGAGCGTTTACTGCCATTGTCAACGGAATGGGAAATGATATTTTGAAACCGTTGATCAATTGGATCCTTACGTGGATCTTCGGTGCTGATTCTTTGACGGAAGTTTATACGTTCTTAAAATCCGTATATGTTGACGTTTTGGATGAAGCGGGCAATGTGGTCGGAAGAGAATTGGATCTGACACAATCCATCTATATTGATTGGGGAGAATTTATTAACACGGTGATCAATTTCTTTATTACCGCATTTGTTTTGTTCCTTGTGGTTCGCGTGGTGAATCGTTTGCGCGACGGAGGGAAAGAACTCAAAAAGGGAATTTTAACGCGTGAAGAGAAAAAAGAGTTAAAAGCGCGCGGAATTAAACTTTATGATATGGATGCGATGAAAGGTTATCTTGAAGAAAAAGAACGTGCGGAAGCTGAAAAAGCCGCATCCGAAGCTGCGGCGGCAGAAGAAGCCGCCAGACTGGAGCGTGAGGCAAATCCGACTGTTGAAGATCTTCTCAAACAAATTTTAGTGGAAATGAAGACCAAGACTTAACCGGAATCGGCGGAACCGATTCACATTTGTCTGTTGCCAGATAATGCCTTCACGCACAGTTGAATAAAATCCGTATTCCAACGGCAATACTTTCCTTGTAAAAACCAAAACGGAGCTTAAACAAGGAATGTATTATAACAAAGTGGAAATCTGCGGAGTCAACACTTCACAGTTGAAAGTTTTAACCGATGAAGAAAAGTGTTTGTTGTTGCAAAAAATCAAACAGGGAGATGAAGACGCGCGGCAGACGCTCATCAACGGAAATTTGCGTTTGGTATTGTCCATTATCCAGCGGTTTACCGGTCGGCGGGAGAATATGGATGATCTGTTTCAAGTCGGATGTATCGGATTGGTCAAGGCGGTAGACAATTTCAATATTGATTTGGATGTTAAATTTTCCACTTACGCGGTTCCCATGATTATTGGGGAAATTCGCCGATATTTACGGGATAACAATGCCATTCGGATCAGTCGTTCGGTCAGGGATCTTGCATATCGGGCATTGCAAACGCGCGAGGAACTGATTGCTCTCAAGGAATGTGAGCCGACGGTAGAGGAAATTGCCGCACGCCTCGGCGAGACAAAAGAGGCGGTTCTGCATGCAATGGAAGCAATTGCAGAGCCGCTTTCTTTGTACGAGCCTGTGTTCAACGATAACGGTGATGCATTGTATTTGATGGATCAGCTGTCCGATTCCTCTACAGGGGATGAAGTATGGTTGGAAAATATTTTTTTGAGGGAAGCAATGAGCCGACTTGGCGAACGGGAACAAAAAATTATTCATCTTCGCTTTTATCAAAATAAGACGCAAATGGAAATTGCCGAGGAAATCGGAATTTCACAAGCACAAGTTTCCCGTTTGGAAAAAGGGGCATTGGAAAAAATGAGAAAACAGCTTTGAGTGAGAATCTTTTTTTGCAAAAACTCTTGACAAAATTTTGCGCTTGCGGTATAATGGTAGCGTTCCGAGAGTAAACGGGCTTGTAGCTCAGTTGGGAGAGCGCTGCGTTCGCAACGCAGAGGTCATGGGTTCGAAT
>CAZUYA010000038.1:0-19370 GCA_964624685.1 uncultured Ruminococcus sp.
AGGAAGCTGCGGAGATGATCTTGTCATCTGCGGTCAAGGTGCCTTCGTTTACAGAGTAAACGATGGTCTTCAGATCACTGCCGGCGGGAGCGGAGATCACGCACTTTTTCGCGCCTGCGTTGATGTGAGCCATGGATTTCTCTTTTGAGCAGTAGAAACCGGTGCACTCCAAAACAACGTCAATCTTCAATTTCTTCCAAGGAAGATTTGCAGCATCTTTCTCTGCATAAATCTTGATGGTCTTACCGTCAACGGTAATGGTTCCTTCCTCATCGTTTGCGGAAACCTCATGATTGTATCTGCCCTGTGCAGAGTCATACTTCAGCAGGTGAGCCAGCATGGAAGGTTTGGTCAAGTCGTTGATCGCAACTACCTGATAACCCTTTGCGCCGAACATCTGACGGAATGCAAGACGGCCGATACGACCGAAACCATTGATCGCAACTTTTACGTTTGCCATTGGAATAGATCCTCCATTTAATGTAATGTATATTTTTGAGTGTGGCTGTTCCGGAAAAAAGGAAAGCCTTTCCATACAGTATATATTTTAACTCATTTTCGCCAAATATACAAGGGGTTTGATGAAAATTTATCAAATTTGTCAAATTATACAATTTTTGACGGTATCTTTGGATATTGAACAGACATTCTGTCAATCATATTGCAAATTACTTTCCGAAATTCAGAATCGGAGCCGGATTCAGCATTATTTTGTCGGATCCAAATATTTCCAATACGATACGATATAATTGATCCCGGACCACAGTGTGAAGACAACCATCACAACGGTCGTCAAAACGGAAAACGGCAGATAGGTACGCAAGCTCTCCGGAACCGGTGCATACGCATAAACAACGCGTTCCAGTAAGCAAACGATCACACAGGCGATCTGCGTGCAGGTCTTGATCTTCCCCAAATTGTTTGCCGCAATGACGATCCCGCTGGAACCGGAAACAACCAATCGGACGGATGTTACGGCAAGTTCACGAAAGATAACCAGCAAAACGCCCCAAAAGAAGACGGTACAAAACAAGATGCTGTGATGCGAATCGGACATAGCTTTATAAAGGATCACCATCATGGCTCCGATGACCATAAATTTATCGGCAAGCGGATCCAAAAACTTTCCGAAATCGGTAATTAAACCGTCCCGTCTTGCAATTTTTCCATCCAAATGATCGGTATAGGAAGCAACGCAAAACAGAACCAAACCGGTGATATTTGCCCATAACGCATCCGACACCATCATAACAACCACAAACACGGGGACGATACACAAACGGAATACCGTCAAACGATTCGGTAAATTCATTTTCATCAAATATTCACCTCGTTCATTTCTTTTGTTACAAGATTACCGTAAAGGTCGTAATCCACAACCTCACGTACTTTGACTTTAACAAATGTACCCGGGGCAATCCTTCTGTCGCTTTTGAAGTAAACCTTTCCGTCGATCTCCGGCGCATCGGCAACACTCCGTCCGAAGTGAACCTCGGCAACGGGATCGTAATCCTCACACAGAACCTCCACCGTCTGCCCGACCTTATTGCGATTCAATTCCTCGTTGATCTCCATCTGCATGCGCATCAAAATATCCATGCGATCCTGCTTGACCTGTTCGTCGATTTGGTTCGGGAAATCATAAGCCGGTGTTCCCTCCTCACGAGAATATGTAAATACGCCCGCGTGATCAAATCGTTGCTCTTTTATGAAATCACACAATTCAGCAAAATCTTCCTCGGTTTCTCCCGGAAATCCTACGATAAAGGTCGTTCGTATCACGATGTCCGGAATCTCCTGCCGCAACCGACGCACCACATCACGGATCATGGCACTGTCCCCGTGACGGTTCATGGCGGTCAACATGGGATCGCTGATATGTTGGAGCGGAAGATCGATGTATTTTAAGATGCGCGGATTGTCACGCATCTCCGTGATCAGTTCTTCCGTGATCTTATCCGGATAGCAATACAGCAAGCGGATCCACGGGATCTGCGTTTCCTGCGTGATGCGGCGCAACAATTCCGCCAAAGAATATTTGCCGTACAGGTCCAACCCGTACCGTGTAATATCCTGCGCAACGACAACCAGCTCCCGTACTCCCAACGACTCCAAGTCTTTGGCTTCCGCGATCAAGTCTTCCATCGGACGGCTTCGGAACTTGCCGCGAATGGACGGGATCGCGCAATAGGCGCAACGATTGTCGCATCCTTCCGCAATTTTGATATACGCGGTATAATCCGGCGTGGTGATCACCCGATCCCCGCCTAACCGAACGGTATTCTTGTCTTCATGCGAAAAATACGTTTGCTTCCCGCCTTTTTTCTTTTTTGTCGTGACCGCCTCGATGGCTTCCACAATGTGATGAATGCTGCCAACCCCCAGAACTGCATCCACTTCCGGAAGTTCCTTGAATATCTCCTCGCCGTACCGTTCAGCCAAACATCCCGTTACGATGATTGCCTTAAGATGACGATTTTTCTTCAGCCAAGCAACATCCAAAATGTTGTCGATGGCTTCTTTTTTCGCGCTTTCGATAAAAGCACAGGTATTGACGATGATGACATCAGCCTCAATTTCTTCCGGTGTAATTTCATAACCCGCCTGTAAAATTTCATGCAACATGACCTCGGTGTCCAATTGATTTTTCGGGCAACCGAGCGAAACAAATCCGATTTTCATAGCTATACCACAGTTCCTTATCAAATTATAAAATGGAGCTTCCTATTCCGGTCATTCGGGCAATATCACACAGTTCGTCCATGCAAAATGCCCGTCGGAATCTTTCACCTGTACGCGCAAAAAGGATTCCTCGGCACGCGGCACATAATGTGCTTCCGTTAAGCCGTCTCCCGTAAACACGCGCGGCGACCATGCACAGTTGGAAAAGAAAACGATCTCCGTGCAGGGGGAACATCGAACGGTGTATCCGTCTCCGTCGCAAAACAGATGCACTTCCGGTCCCTGTGTCGCATAAAAATAGCCGGCACGGAAAGCACGCAGGAGCGACTCCCGTGTATTGTTTTCGGCACGTACCATGATCCAAGAACAGCATGCTTCCCCCGCTTCATAATAATGGGTATCATCCGTTGCAAGCAGGGGGTAGAATCTCCCCCGACATCCCAACAGATCAATAATCACGGAAGAATCCGGTCGTCTGGAATTGTGTACGTTGGATACGGAATTATAAATCTCCGTCGCATCCAAACCCTCCAATGCCAAAATCTGTTCCGGTGTGTTCAACGACCATGCCGGATGTGCTAAGACAGCCAACCCGCCCGCCGCATGGATCGCATCGATCAATTGTTGCGGAGATGCATTTTTTGTAACGGACGGCGCACGGCGCGCACCGATTCCAAGGATATGATAAACCCCCGTTCGTGCATCATTGCCGCCGATGTTGTACTCGGCACCGGACAAAATCGTTAATCCGTCAGCTTCTCCCTCATCTCCGTAAAACCAATGATCGGTCAATGCTAACGCATCGTATCCAGCCGAACGATAGATCTGCACCGCCTCGGCAGGCGTTCTTTTGCCGTCCGACAGCGTGGTGTGCATATGTAAATTGACTTTATACCGAACGTTCCCGAATAAATCGACTTGCACCGCAATCCCTCCTTACACCGATTCATCTTATTTATTGTATCACAATCTGTGTCTTTTTACAAGTGATTTATGCAAAAATTCATGAAATTCAAAAAAATACGCTCTTTTACCTGTAAAAAATTTGTTCAACCACTTGTATTTTTTTCAAAAAGATGGTATGATTATATTTGAACGGATTTATTCCGAACCAAAAGAAAAGAGGTACGACTGATGAAATTAAGTGTTCTTGCAAATCTTTACGGTCAAAAATCTTTGGAGGAAACGCTCCAAATCTTAACTTCGCTCGGTGTTCACACCGTAGAATTGGGAGCGGGTGGCTATCCGGGAAAGGCACACTGCAACCCAGCCGAATTGTTGGCAGATGAATCCAAATATACCGATTTTATCAACCTTCTGAAAAAGTACGATGTGACCGTATGTGCTCTTGCGGCACACGGTAATGCTGTCCATCCGAACCCGGAAACGGCAGCACAATATGATGCCGATTTTCGCAACGCCGTCCTCCTTGCGGAAAAAATGGGAATCGACACGGTGATTACATTTTCCGGTTGTCCGGGAGACTGCGAAACGGCAAAATACCCCAACTGGGTCACTTGCGCATGGCCGGATGATTACCAAGCCATTCTGGATTGGCAATGGAACGAAAAACTGATCCCCTACTGGAAAGAAGCCGGTGCATTTGCTCTTGCGCACCACGTACCGCATATCGCATTTGAAATGCATCCGGGCTTTTGCGTTTACAATCCCGAAACATTGCTTCGTCTTCGTCACGCGGTCGGTGATGTCATCGGTGCCAACTTTGATCCTTCCCACCTCATATGGCAAGGCATTGATCCCGTTGCCGCCATTCGCGAATTGGCAGGGGCAATCTATCATGTTCATGCAAAAGACACCAAGATCGATTCCTACAATACGGCTAAAAACGGTGTTCTCGATACCAAGCACTACAGCGACGAATTACACCGCGCCTGGGTCTTCCGCACCGTCGGTTACGGCAATAACGAAACTTACTGGCGCGACTTGGTCTCCAATCTGCGCCTGTGCGGTTATGACCGTGTCCTCTCCATTGAACATGAAGACAGCTTGATGACCATTGACGAAGGATTGCGTAAAGCGGTCGCCTTCCTGAACGGCATCATCATCAACGAAGAAAAACCCACTACCATGTCTTGGGCTTAACCCCAACCTTCTCGGTACCGCAAAAAGCACATTTGCGGTACCGCTTTTATTTCTCTCGATTACGGACACACTAAAAATGCTTTATTTTATTCAAAAGGAGCATCCAGCCTTATGAAACGATTTTTCAAAACATTGTTATTGACCATCGTCACCCTTGCCACCGTCCTGCTGTTGCTGTGGTCTTTGCTCAACATTGCAAAATATATTCTCTATCCGGAATACTACCGTCAAGCCGAACGGATCTCCGTCATTCCGAACTTAAACAGCGGATTCATCCCGCAAGGACTGTGTTATGATGCAGAGAGCGACACGTATATCCATTCCGGCTATCACGATAATCAAACCGAAATCCACCTTGTGACAAACAACCGTATCAAAACTGTCTATCCGCTCAATGCAGACGGAACCCGTGCCAACGGACATGCGGGCGGCGTCTCCCGCGCCGGCGACTATTTGTATGTTTGTGACAACGAACGGGAAGGAACAGGCACCTCCGGTATGCTTCGCATCTATCGGTTTTCCGATCTGCAAACCGCCGATGACGGTGAAGGCATTGTTCCGGTTGGCAATTTTGCGGTCGATACCGCCGCTTCTTTTTGCTTTGCCGATAAACAGTATCTGTATGTTGGAGAATTTTATCGTGCCGGAAACTATGAAACTCCCTCCTCACATCACTATACCACACCATCCGGTGAAGAAAATCGCGCGCTGGTTTCAGCTTATAAAGTCAATGAACGGGGAGAAATTGAACGGTCTGTACCGGAATTTTCGGTTTCCGTAACCTCTTTGGTTCAAGGAATTGCGGTCACCGCGGACGGAAAAATTGTACTTTCCCGTTCCTGGGGACTGCATTCGTCGGCATTGGAAATCCACAGCGGTTGGGTACGCGACGGCGAAGCAACGATCTCCGTTTGCGGAGAAGAAGTTCCGTTATACTATTTGGATACTTCCACCTTGGAACGCAGTGTCAGTATGCCCGCCTTCAGCGAAGGCATCACCCTGGTCGGCGATCGTGTTGCCGTGACATTTGAATCGGCAAGCAATCGTTATATTATCGGAAAACTCTTTTTTGCAGATCACGTCATCGCATACCCCATAAACTGAACAGCACATTGCGAAAAGTCGCATGCCGAAGGAAAACAACTCCCTCCGACATGCGACTTTTTTCTTGTTTATTGATTCACGCACGGCTTATTCGATCACATCGAATATCAACGGACGTGGCTGAGGAGGAGTATCGGAAATCCGTGTGGTATTCAACAAAAGTTCTTCTGCCTTGGCAAAAGTCGTCGCATCGGAACTGTACAGAACCGCCAACGGTTCCCCTTTTTCGATCCGCTCTCCTGTCTTGGCGTGCAGTACAAAACCCGCCTGCAGGTCGATTGTCTCCCCTTTGACGTGCCGTCCGGCACCCAATAACAAACTGACCTGTCCGTAACGCTCGGTGTCCACAGATGCAATAAACCCGGACTGACGCGCACAAACCGTTTTTCGATAGGGTGTCCGCACCAGCGTTTCCGGATGATCGACACAAGACACATCGCCGCCCTGTGCTTTTACCATTTCGGCAAACCGTTCCAAAGCGGCTCCGGAAGAAAGTGCCGTGCGTGCCTGTTTTTCGCATTCCGAAAGTGAACCGACCTCTGCCAAAAGCAACATACGTGTTGCCAAAGCAACGCTCAATTCAATCAAATCCTCCTCACCGCCGCCGCGTAAAACTTCAATGGCTTCCACCACTTCCAAAGCATTGCCGACCGCACGTCCCAACGGACGATCCATATCCGTAATGAGTGCACACATCCGTTTTCCGGCACGCTGTCCGATCTTCACCATCCACTCCGCCAGGGCGCGGCTGTCCTCTAATTTTTTCATAAACGCGCCGCTTCCCGTTTTGACATCCAATACGATGCAATCATCATCGGCGGCAAGTTTTTTTCCCATAATGCTGGATGCAATCAAAGGCATACTGTCCACAGTGGCAGTCACATCCCGCAACGCATACAATCGTTTATCGGCAGGTGCCAATTCATCGCTCTGTCCCGCAATGGCAAGTCCCGCCTTCTTGACGGCATGAACAAATTGTTCGGCAGATAACTCCGTGCAAAATCCCGGAATCGCCTCCAATTTGTCCACGGTACCGCCCGTATGTCCCAACCCTCTGCCACTCATTTTGGCAACGTTCAAGCCACAGGAAGCTACAATCGGTGCCACAATCAAACTGGTTTTATCTCCCACACCGCCAGTCGAATGTTTATCCACTCGAACACCGTCCAGCCCTTGTAAGCAGAGCCGTGTTCCGGAATCGCGAATCGCCAAGCTCAATGCAGTCGTTTCCGCAAGATCCATACCTTGAAAATAGATCGCCATGCAAAGTGCGGCTGCCTGATAGTCCGGAATCGTCCCGTTGGTATAGCCTTCCACAAACCAACGAATTTCGGACTCCGACAAAGCATGACCATCCCGTTTTCGTTGAATGATCTCATACATTGTCATGCGTTACCCCTCCTTGAAAAATCCAAATCGCCTCCGAACGTCTTGGGTAACAGTGCGGCAAGCGAATATTCCTCGATCTGCGTCGAATTTCCCAACAAAATACGGAATTGCGCATCGCAAAACTCAGCCATGACCTGTCGGCAAACGCCACACGGCGAACAAAAGGACGGCGATTTCCCGTTTTTTCCACCGGTCACGGCTATGGCAACAAAGCGACGTTCGCCCTCGCTGACAGCCTTAAAAAATGCTGTACGTTCGGCACAATTGGTCGGAGAGAATGCAACATTCTCCACATTACATCCCGTATAAACCACTCCGGACTCGGCAAGCAATGCCGCGCCGACAAAAAAATCGGAATACGGTGCGTAAGCGTTCTTTCGCGCTTCTTCGGCGCGTTCCATTAGATCCCGTTCCGTTTTGCCCACATCACTTCCCTCCTTCAATCAATTGTTTCGGTCTTCGACGAACGGCAGACCGCATGCCAAAATCCGCTGCCGGCAGACAATGCCTCTTCTATCCCCAACGCCTCCAACACAGTGGCACCGATATCGGCAAAGGTCGAACGGGTTCCGAGATTGATGCCGTTCTTGACCATGGATCCGAAGATCAACATGGGCGTATATTCGCGGGAATGGTCTGTAGAAGGCGTGGCGGGATCGCAACCGTGATCTGCCGTCACGATGCACAGGTCATCGGTACCGAGCTGTAACAAAAAATCATTCAGCCATGCGTCAAATTCACTCATGGCACGTGCATACCCCGCCACATCGTTGCGATGCCCGTAAAGCATGTCAAAATCAACCAAATTGGTAAAACACAAGCCATGAAAATCAGAGTGCAACAACGTTTCCGTCCGATGCATTCCATCGGCATTGCCAATCGTCGGATGGGTTTCGGAAAACCCGCGTCCGGCAAAAATGTCATAAATTTTGCCAACCGAAACGGTATCATATCCGTGTCGGTTCAAAAGATCGATGATGGTGTCCTTTGGAGGTTGCAACGAGAAATCATGTCGCCGTGAAGTTCGGACATAAGGATATTCTCCCGCAAACGGACGCGCGATCACACGTCCAACCGCATGCCGCCCTTGTAACAATCCTCTTGCCAATTCACAATCACGGTACAATTCTTCAACGGGAACAACCGATTCATGCGCGGCAATTTGAAACACACTGTCTGCTGAAGTATAAACGATGAGATCGCCGCTTGCACAATGCACACGACCGTAATCACGGATCACATCGGTTCCGGAATATGGGCGATTGCAAAGAACCTTTCGTCCCGTTGCACGTTCAAAAGCCGTTATGACTTCCGAAGGAAACCCGTTCGGATAAGTTGGCAACGGTTCCGGCGAAACAATGCCGGCGATCTCCCAATGTCCGATGGTGGTATCCTTCCCCGCCGACGCTTCCGTCATTCTGGCAAAAGAGGCAAGCGGAGTTGTGACACCGCCTCCAACACCGTCAATATTGAATAGTCCGAGACGAGCCAATGTCGGACAGCAAAAATCGGAATGCGTTCGAATCGCCGCCAAAGTATTGCTCCCCTCATCCTGCCAACGTGCCGCATCCGGCATAGCACCGATGCCCATACTGTCCAAAACGATTAAGAAGACTCTTTTGACCATATGTCACCTCACGCAAGACGCAATGCAACTTCCATCATCTGCGTAAAAGAAGTTTGCCGTTCCTCCGGAGTAGACTTTTCTTCCGGATGAACAAACGAATCACTGACCGTACAGATGCAAAGCGCACGTTTGCCGGCACGCGCCGCATTGCAATACAAAGCGGCAGACTCCATTTCCACCCCAAGAACTCCCATTTTTGCCCAAGTCATGCCGGAATTGTCATCCTCATAAAAATGGTCGGAAGAAAAGATGTTACCGACTTTATAGCGAACGCCGAGGTGTTCACATTCATCGACCGCACGCCGCAACAAGCTAAAATCGGCAATCGGACAAAACGTACCGGGCAACCGATATTGTGCCGCAAAATTGCTGTCGGTGCAGGCCCCCATTGCAAGGATCAGATCCCGCAGATGCAGATCCGGATCGTAGGAACCACACGTCCCGATGCGTATAATGCTTTCCACATCGTAAAAATGATACAACTCATAAGAATAAATTCCGATGGAAGGCTGCCCCATTCCGGACGCCATCACGGTGACGCGCTTGCCGTGATACTCTCCCGTATAACCATGTACACCGCGAATATCATTGACCAGGACGGCGTTCTCCAAATAATTTTTTGCAATAAACTCCGAACGTAACGGATCTCCCGGCATAAAAACGGTCTTTGCGATTGCATCCCGTTCTGCCGCAATATGAAGTGTTGGCATAATTTAATAAAATTCTCCTTTTTCCGAATTGCCGTCTGCATGAGCACAAACGGTTGTTTGTTTTGCTTTCAAATTTTTTTCCTGCATTTCCCGAACAAGACCGACGATACGACTGCTCCCCAAACGATCGGCACCCAAAGATAAAAAATCTTCAGCATCCCGTAAAGTCGTAATTCCGCCTGCCGCCTTGACTTTGACGAAAGATCCGACGTTTGCACGCAACAGACGCACATCCTCGCGCGTGGCACCGTGCTCCGAAAATCCGGTTGAAGTCTTAATAAAATCGGCACCAGCCGCAGTCACCAACTGGCAAGCAAGCAGTTTTTCTTCCGTTGTCAACAAGCAGGTCTCAATGATGACCTTGAGCACATGCGTTCCGCAAACGCGTTTGACTGCCCGCAACTCATTCAAAACGGTTTCTTGATCTCCCGCTTTCAGTGCACCGATCGAAATCACCATGTCAATTTCATCAGCACCGTTGCGAAGCGCATCCTCTGTCTCAAAACATTTGACAGCAGTGGTACTGTCACCGTTTGGAAATCCGATCACCGTACAGATTGGGATTCGTGTACCGACATACCGCTTTGCCGCCGCCACATGGCATGGCGGGATGCAAACAGATGCGGTATGATAGGCGATTCCTTCCTCGCAAAGCATTTGAATTTCAGTCCACGTTGCATTCGGACGCAACAGTGTATGGTCACAACGAGATAAAATTTTCTCGCAATTCATTCTCATCCCTCCCTTTTTCAAACCGATTGTTCATCGGATGTTGCGGAACAACTCTCGCATCTGCCCCACCGTTGTTTCAAAAAGGGTACAAGTCCCTCCAACAGCGAACCTGTACCCTCTTCTGTAAATCAATCAATTTAATACATCGGCAACATCCGACAAACCAAACAAATTACCGATTTGAATCAGAGTTTCCCGATTTTCTTCCGTGTGATTCTCCGGAACAGAATAGTAATCCCGCATCGCATCCTTCAATGTCTGTGCGTCATCCTGATTCTCATCCTGTTGCATCAGATCACTCAATTCAAAAGGATCCTCCTCATACGGCGTTGTGTTGACGGAATGCGCAACCGATTCGGATGCCATTAAGATTTCGATTGTATTTGCCGCACGTTCGGCATCGGTGCTACCCTGATCGCTCAAAACGCCGTCTTCTCCAAACAAACTCCGATTGCTTTCCGGATCATTGGCGTTATCGCGCGCCGCCATCGTCAACGACATGACCTGATTGATTGCTTCTGCTTCACGGTCATAATCCTCAACCTCATTGTTTGCCAAATATCCGAACGTATTGGAAAGCAAGGGTGCCGCGGTAGCGGAATGCTCTGCCTTCATATTGTAATCCTCGGTCATTCTGTCGGGAGTAATATAAATTTCGATCATCGCCGCCGATTGCTGATTGATGTTTTCAATCATTTTGACAATGTCTTCCTGTTTCAACTCACCGCCGTCTTCCTCCATGGTCTGCAAAATCGAAACAGTCATGGCAATGGTATGGAATGTCTCGCTGTAATTGAGATCGTCTCCATCGGAACCTTTTAACCCCAGACGTGTTGCCGTATCCATATCCAGGTTAGCGGAATCCCGCACAACCTCGGACTGCATCAAAGCGATAAAGAGCAGGGCTGTTTTTTCTTTTCCGTAAGAGGTGGACTGTGCCAAAGAATCCAAAACAGATCCCAACGGCTCCGACACCGCTTCCATATCCAATTCGGATGATTCATCATCCAAATCTTCCATCATTCGGTTGACAGCATCAAACACAGCTTGAAGTGACGTTGCCTCGGCTGTCAGCTTTTCACCGTTCAAGTGTTCGGCAACAAACTTGGGATTGATTAAAAGCATATCCAAAGTTACAAGAACCGATTCTGTTACGGAAGGATCGTACAAACTTGCCGTTGCGGATACCGTATCTGCCGGAATCTGTTGCTTGGTTGCCAAAATTGCCGCAGAACATGCCGCCAATTCGGAATCGGTCATTCTTTCGTAGACCGTTCCGCGCAACAACGGACGTAATGTTGCCAGATCAACAGGAGCTTTTTCGGAGGTATCCCGTTCACTGCTCGCAACGGCATCGGAGTGTTCGGAAACGCTCCATGCGTACACGGCAAAGAATGCCGTTACATCGGCAGTCCCGACCGGAGTATCACCGCCGGCATCCAACAGATCCTTGATCATCGCATCGGCATAGAATTGCAACACGCTTTCCTCTGCAAGAATACCCGCATTTTCAAATTGCTCATGCAACAACCGACTGACGAATGCCTCTCGATCCTCCTCGGTTCTTGCCGCATTCAAACCGTCGGCAAGCGCAGTCATCAAATCCTCGTAAAGAGCTTCATCATCCTCTTTGATCTCCAATGCGGTTCCGATTGCACGAATCCCGATGTTGGTCACTTCCGGGATCAAAACCTTCATCGATGTATTTTCGCCCAAAATCAAAACCATATCGCCGATAACGCTGTTCTGTGTCAAAATATCAACCAGCGTATCTATGTCGCCGGTATTGGAAAGAACATTTTTCCGAATGAAGAGTTGCATCAAATCGGAAGCGGTTCCGACATCGGCGCGCAAAGAATCTAAATGATCCACCGCCGTATCCTGATAGATTACATCCAGAAAAGCCGTAATAAAATCATCGAACATTCCGCTTTCGTCAAAGCGGATCACATCTTCGCCAACGCCGATAAAGCTATCCCCGTTTTTCCATGCACCTGTCGCATTATGAAGAAGCTCACCGACAACAACGGGAAGAAGCTTTGACTCCCCAAACGTGGTCGAAATGGATTCCAATGCGGCTATTTCTGCTTCTCCGTACTCGGTCATCTCCGTTTCAGCCAATTGAAATCCGTTACAAATCAATGTTGTAACCGATCGGATTTCGTCACGAAAATGCACACGGACACCGTTGACATCAAAGGTCGTCATCGTATCCGACAAGGCGGAAACGCCCAATACACGAAAGACACGAACCATCCCGTTTTGATCGATCGGCTTGACATAATCGTTGGTAACGGAATTCATCAATTGTTGTTCATCATCCTTCATTGGAACAGCATCCAGAATGCCTTCCAAAACTGCAGGCGCAATCTCGGCATATGTAGCAATCGGAATCATCCAAACCACAAGCACCAACAATGCCTGAACCACAGCCAAAGCGGCGGTACGTTGTTTCGCATAGGGGGTTGACTCCTCTTTCTCTTTCATTTGTGTACCGCGAAGCAGAGAAATCAGCAAAAACACGATCCACGAGAAGAAATCGAAGATCAAAAAAACGACCAACATCAAAATGGGCAATGCCAACGCGGAGATACATCCGACGATCGTATCGCAAAGTGCGGGGGACTGTTGCAACAAATCGGCAAATTCCTCGCCTCCATTGGAACGAAACAACGGAATCAATGTATCGGTAGCAAAATTACCGCCGGAAAGCACCGATTTTGTAATCAGAATCCCGACAAACGCCAAGACAAAACTGATCAAAATACCGAAAAAGCGGATCCTCGTTTTGCGATGTTTTCGCATAAACAGAGACCAAACCACACAGATCGCCAAATAAACAATTGCAAGGATTACCAGCAGAACACTTAACATATCAGATTCACTCCTTATTTTCGTTTTGGGCGGTGCATCATAAAATGCAAAAGGTAGATAATATACTTTTTATATTATAGCACATTTTTTATCTTTTTGTCAACCGAAAAATCAAAAATTAAAATATCCGGTCTGTTTTTTGTACATTTTGCAACAATCTTTGCAGAAAAGAATCGGATACAACGGCATGTTACGATGTTTTTGCACCTTTCCGCAAATATGAACGAACACGCAACAGCACCAACGCGGAAATCATACATGCAACCGATGCCACGCCCCATAATGCCTCGGTGCACAGAAACAGACCGACCGATCCGAGACTTAACACAACACTGAACAAGCAGTAGCAACATTCCGGTTGCGAAAGCCCGGCAGCATACAGGCGATGATGAAGGTGTGCACGGTCGGCAGAGAACGGACTTTTACCATGCAAAATGCGGCGAAATACAGAGCTGAACAAATCCATCAACGGATAAGCAAACAGGAACAGCGGCGACAGTTCGGAAATTGTATCACTCCCGGAAGAAAACAAAGTCAAGGATAAAAAGCCCAAGAAGAATCCAAGCGATTCCGATCCGCAGTCCCCGGCAAAAATTTGCGCCGGATACCGATTGTAGGTGCGGAACCCAAGACAAGCCAGTGCCATCAAAAACGCCGCTTGCGCCACTTCTGCATTGCCCAGTAAAAATCCGATAATGCACAACACACCGCCCTCAATTGCCGCACATCCCGCCAGCAGTCCATCCAACCCGTCAATCAAATTATGCGCATTTGTCAATACCACCACCCAAAGTACCGCTACAACAGCATTGCCTCCCGTCGCAATACCACTACCGAGAACGGCTGCGGTGGAGGCTGCCGTCTGAAACAACAATTTGCTCCATGCCCCCAGACAAAATACATCATCAATCAACCCAATCGCCAACATCAATCCGGCACCGCACAAAGCGGAAATCATAAACTCGGAATCATGCCCCATCAAAAGACAGCCGAGAACAACCGGTATCAAAATTGCGATCCCACCGCAACGAGGAATCTTTTTGACATGAATCCGCCTTTCGTCCTGCGGAATATCCACGGCACCGATCTGCCATCCGAACCCAATCACCCCCGGAACCATCACAAATGTACAAAGCCATACAAACGCACCCACCAACAGAACCATTGGACCCCTCCTCCATACAATCAAAAAAGCTTGACCGACGCTTCTTGTGAAAGCGTTGCCAAGCTTTTGAAAAAATATACAGAAAAATCAACGAATTTGCACAAACCCTAATTTTTTTTGCACTTTGGAAAGCGTCCGTTGCGCATAATAAGAAGCTTCTTCTGCCCCGCGTTTCATTTGCGCTTCCAAACCTGCTTTATCATTCATCAATTCAGCGAACCGCTGTTGAACCGGTGCCAAAGCATCTGCGGTCACCTCTCCGACCGCTGCTTTGAAATCACCGTATCCGACACCCGAAAATTCACGTTCGATCTCGTCGAACTCTTTTCCGGTGAAGCAAGCATAGATACTCATCAAGTTGCTAACCCCCGGTTTATCCTCGGAAAAGCGAATCTCGGAACCGGAATCGGTTACTGCTCGTTTGAATTTACGAATGATCGTATCCCGCGGATCCAAAATGTAGACAACGGCGTTTTCATTTTCATCCGACTTGCTCATTTTTTTCGTCGGCTCAGCCAGTGACATGATTTTCTTTCCGCTCTTCGGCATCATCGGTTCCGGCAATGTAAACAGATTCGGATAAATTTGATTGATGCGTGCGGCAATATCCCGACAAATCTCCACGTGTTGCTTTTGATCGATTCCGACCGGTACAACATCGGTTTGATACAACAAAATATCAGCCGCCATCAAAACGGGATATGTAAACAGTCCTGCATTGATATTATCGGCATGTTTGGCACTTTTATCCTTGAATTGCGTCATGCGGGAAAGCTCACCGAACATGGTAAAACAATTCAAAATCCATGCAAGTTCGGCATGTTGCGGCACCATGGACTGTACATAGAGCGTATTTTGTTGCGGATCCAAGCCGCATGCCATGTAAAGAGCCAATGTCTCATAGGTGCGGCGGCGAAGTTCGGCTGGATTTTGGCGTACCGTGATTGCGTGTTCATCCACCACACAGTAAAATGTTTTATATTGTTCCGAAAATTCCGAAAAATTTCGCAATGCTCCCAAATAATTTCCGATCGTTAAATTTCCGCTCGGTTGGATTCCGGAAAAACAGACTTTTTGTTCTACAAACATAATCAAATGATCCTTTCCTTTCAGACTTCTGCCCTATATTGTAACACAATTATTCCAAAAAAGCAAGAGCATTTCCAAAAATATATCGTCCGAACGCATGGAGAAAGTAAAAAATCAGGCTACCCTTTACAAAGGGTAGCCTGAAACTTGTTGATTTGCATTTATTGTGCGGGCATATAGGAATATTCCTGCAACCACTGATAATAAATGCCGAACGGAGAATAGTAATAAACTTTCGTTTCCCCGTTAATCTTTTCGGATGTCCAACCGGAATTTTCTGCCTTTAGCACTTCATCCATCTTTTGATAGTTTGTGATATGGCGGATTTGGTAGTAGAGCGTTTGGAGATCGCCATGTACCATTCCGTCGGCGTCAGCAACATATGCTTTTACAAGCTCGCTGTTCAAATCACCGTTACTCGGCAATTTTTCGGTGCTCAACAGGATCGCAAAGTCGGCAACCACAGCCTCCAACTCTTCATAAGTGGTGCAAGCATTCAACAGAGCAACCAATTCGTCATTGAGAGATTTCATATATGCGATCAACTCGGTATTCAATTCACCGAACACATCAAATCGCATAGCGTCCGTTCCTTCGGTCACGATCGGAGACAAGCGATCTGCCACTCCGTTCATGCTCGTTTGATAGGAGAGCGTAACATCCTTATCGGTCGTAACCGTTACGTAATACAACAAATACGGATCATTCTTATACGTTCCGGTCGTTCCCGTTATCATTTCGTCAAATTTAATCTCTTTATCTTCCGTAAATACAAAGTTCAGAATCGGTGACTTTGCATCGCCCGTCATTTGAATCTCCAGATCCGTAGCACAACTCAAATTCCGACGCATAATCAAATACGTATAAGTATTTTCGGTTTGGCTGGAAGTCGTATCCACCCAGGTAAGCAAGTTGAGTTGTTCGCGCTCCGCATCGTTCACCCACTTTAACAATTGCTTGTAAAGGGTATTATTTTCATAGAAATTCGCAATGTGCAAATCGCCGTAAGATTGAACCTTATAATACTGCGTATTCATAAAGTCAAAATTCAAAACGCCGGTTTGCCCGGATTCCTTCATGGTAGCCGACTCACCGTTTGCGGTTGCGCTGAGCGTTGTTGCATAGTTTGCCGAAAACTTTCCGGAGAAACTGACAACGGAAATCACATAACCGCTCTCCTTGACATTGGTATAAGCCATTTCCAAATTCAAGCCGGTCTCTTTTTCGGTTTGATTGCCGTTAGCATCCTCTTGTTTTGTCATAACAGCTGTCGGGATCACCGCAAAATCGGCTTCTCCGATGCTGTTATACAAATAGTAAGTCGCGCGGATCGTATTCTTGTCTTCAGCAACGGATTTATAAATGTAAATCCCCTTTCCGGCAACATCACAAGAGGTCAACCAATCTTTGAGAATTTTATTTTGCGAGAGGACTTCTTTTGAGTATCCGGAACTGTAGGTCAAAGAATCATAGGATTTCTCTCCGTCCAACGTCGGAATGGAAATATCGGTACCGATCTGACCGGAACCGGAAGCAAAGGAGGACAAATCAAATCCCAACAGCGGATCAACCAGAGAGCTGCGATTCTGCGTTTTACCGCTTTCCCAAATATCGGCATTCATACCGGGTGTCAAATATGCCAGGAATACATTTCCCGTTGCATACAGATCCATTTTATACATTTTTCCGTCTACATTCGCCTTGGACACGGCATAACCGTTACTGTCCAAATCATAGTGAACGCCTTCCACACCGTACTGCAACAAATTACGTGCCTCGGCATTCGTATTCAAATAAGCAATAATTTCCATACTGCGGGAAACATTGACGGAATTTGCATACACGGCAAACATATTTCCGTAAATATCCTCGGAAGTCGCAGTCGGATTCTTGGCAACGACCGCATAATAGCGTTCACCGTTTTCATCAACGTAATAAGACACACCGTCTTCAACCGTCAGAATCGTCAAATCACCCTTGATGAATTTGACAGCCGATTTTGCATATTCGGTCTCGGCATTGGCATCGGTTCGGAAGAAATCACGTCCGGAATCATTCAAACGATACCGATTCAACTGAAGATATGCCTTAACAAACTCCGGATTCTCAAACAAACTCTCAACGCCCAAAATCACATCGCCGCGGGACAGGGAATCCATGTCCTCATACAACGAACCGAACACGGAAAAATCCGTCCCGTTCAAGGAGTAATCATCCGGATCGATCGACCAATAGTATGCCAAAAGTTCCAAGCACTCCTCATACGTCGCGTCAATCGGCAAAACACTGTCGTCACCCGTTCCGGAAGTATATTCGGAAATCATATTGAGGTATTGATACACGTATTCGTTATAGAATCCGTCGATGGAACCGTGCAGGTAATGTCCCTGCATCGAGTATTTTTTCATCAACGATTCATTCAGCAACAAGTAAGTATATTCACCGATCACATTGTTATTCGGGATCGCATAGGTTACGCCGTTGCGCTTAACCGCCGACAACAACGTGGGAGACAGGTACTCTTGAATCTTCTTTGCATCGCCCGCCAATGCGGAATCCAATTGCGCCAACAATCCGTCGGACACCAACTGATTGAACATTGCCTCACCGGACATCAACAACTCACCGTTCGCGTCCTTCAAGTCCCCGATGTAAAGAATGTCAACCTGATTGGGTTTCAAAGACGGATATTTATCACGCAACATTCCGTCTGCATCCGTTTCCAGTTCACCGCCGTTGTTGGTTTCGGCTTCGGTGCCGGATGTCGTACCGTTTCCGGAAGATCCCGTCAAGGTCTGCGCCTTTTCATATTCGGAAATCGTCTCCGTCAACGTCCGATAATATTCATCCTCCGTCAGATAACGGATCTCCAATCTCGTCTTATATTTGGCTTCGGTCAAACTGTTCAAAGCCTTGGTCACGGCAGATGCCACGCCGGAATCGACCTTTTCTTCGGAAACCACCCACATCGTCAGCGAGACGGTGTTTTTGGATGCCGCATCCGTGATCTCATCCTGCACATCGTCATCCGAATCATTCGCACAGCCTGCCAACAAAACGGACAGCATCATTACGAGACACAAAAGCATACAAGTCAGTCTCTTTTTCATGTTCATCCTCCCTATCATTCTCTGTCGGATAGTCAAAATTCTTCCAACAGAGCATATTCATACCCTTATATTTTACACCTTTTTCATGCAACTGTCAAGTGAATTTTTTGTAACGGAAATCAGGTTATCTGCCGCACTTGCCTTTTCGGACACAATAAATTCACACTTTTCGTTTAGAATCAACAATTTCGATATACATATTTTGGCATTATACACATTTTGTTTGTTCAAAAAGAACAAATTCAGAAGTGTTTTTTTGTTGCATTAAACCAAATAAGCTTATTCCATAAAGCCTTTCAAATGTCTTGCACGACTCGGATGGCGCAACTTTCTCAAGGCTTTGGCTTCGATCTGACGGATTCGTTCACGCGTAATGTCAAACTCTTTTCCGACCTCCTCCAAAGTGCGAGTTCTGCCGTCGTATAAGCCGAAACGAAGTTTAATCACATGTTCTTCACGCGGTGTCAATGTGTGTAATTGACGTTCCAATTCTTCTCGCAAAATATTGGTAGAAGTCGCTTCAGCCGGAGACGGAGTATCGTCATCCGGAATAAAATCTCCGAGGTGGCTGTCTTCTTCCTCGCCGATCGGTGTCTCCAAAGAAACGGGATCTTGTGCGATTTTCATAATTTCGCGCACTTTTTCGGCACTCATGGAAATGCGTTCGCCAATCTCCTCGGCGGTCGGCTCCCGTCCGTTCTCCTGCAACAGTTGGCGGGAAATACGGGATACCTTGTGGATGGTCTCCACCATGTGTACCGGAATGCGGATGGTACGCGCCTGAT
>CAZUYA010000039.1:0-18905 GCA_964624685.1 uncultured Ruminococcus sp.
CTTATCTGTACCCATCCGCCGTATGCCGATATTATTCAGTACAGCGAAGATATAGCGGAAGATTTGTCCCATTTGAAGGTCAAGGACTTCCTTGAGGAAATGGAATCTGTCGCTGCAGAAAGTTATCGTGTATTAAAGAAGGACAAGTTCTGTGCTGTCCTTATGGGCGATACTCGCCAGAAAGGACACATGATTCCAATGTCCTTTGAGGTTATGCGTATTTTTGAAAATGCTGGATTTAAGCTGAAAGAATTAATAATCAAGGAGCAGCATAACTGTAAAGCTACCGGATACTGGAAAACAAACAGCGTGAAATATAATTTTCTGCTAATTGCTCACGAGTATTTGTTTGTTTTTAGAAAATAACATACAAAAGCGGAGGCTACACCGGCGGCAAGTTGTCGCTCCCCAATATCGATGGCATATGGCAACCTGCCAAACCTCATACCATTATAGTGTGGTTCGGCTATCGGTCCGAATGTGTTCTTTCAAAAACAGCAAATGCACCTGTTTTTATAGGGAAGCTCGTGTTTGCAATCCATGAAAAGACACTGCTTTAGTGATATGCCCCCAAAAAGTGTTTAACTTTTTGGGGGCATATCACTTTTTTATTAAGTTGCTTTTTGGATGATTTCGCATGGGGTGTCCTCGACCGTGATTTCCGTAATCTCGGCACCGAGTCCACGCAGTTTTTCCACAATGTTGTCATACCCGCGTTTGATATATTCGACCTTGCGAATTTCCGTTTCGCCGTCGGCACACAGCCCTGCAATGACCATGGCGGCACCGGCGCGCAGATCGGTTGCTTCCACCACGGCACCGGTCAGATGCTCCACGCCGACAAAGGTTGCATTTTGTATATCCAACATAATGGTTGCACCAAGTTTGCGTAATTCTTCCACATAACGGAATCGGTTTGCCCAAACGCCCTCATGGATGCTGCCAATCCCATCTGCCAAACAAAGTAATACTGCAAATTGCGGGTGCATATCCGTCGGGAATCCGGGATAACAAAGCGTTTGCACATTGACATTGTTGAGTTTTCCGTTTCGCTTGACGACGATGGAATCGTCTTCCTCGATGACTTCAACGCCCATTTCACACAATTTTGTTGTAATGGATTCGACATGTTTCGGAATGACCGAACGAATGCGGACGCATCCGCCCGTAGCGGCGGCGGCGACCATATAGGTTCCTGCCTCGATCATATCCGGAATGATGGTGTAGGTACAGCCGTGCAATGCGGAAACACCGTGAATTTTGATGACCGGTGTTCCGGCTCCGGTGATGTTCGCGCCGCAAGCGTTGAGGAAGTTTGCCAAATCGACGATGTGCGGTTCGCGTGCCGCATTATCGATGACAGTGGTTCCGTTTGCCAATGTTGCCGCCAAAATGACATTGACCGTTGCGCCGACCGATGCCACATCAAAATAGACGGAGGTTCCGTTCAATTGTTCTTCCGCTTCGGCACAAATAAAGCCTCCTTCGGTTTCGGTACGTGCCCCCAAAGCACGGAATCCTTTCAAATGCAGGTCTAACGGGCGGCATCCACCAAAATCACAGCCACCCGGCCAAGCAATGCGGGTTTTTCCAAATCGTCCGAGTTCAGCACCTAACAGATAGGAAGAACCGCGCATTTTTCGTACCAGATCATCGGGAGAAGAACCGGCACGGAACGCCACTGTATTGATGCGAATGGTCGTGGGAGAGAGGTATGTGATCTGTGCGCCCATTTGCCGAAGCAATTCCAATGAAGTGGAAATATCGCTAACGCCGGGGATGTTTTCCAACGTGCAAACATCTCCGACCAGAATGGTTGCAAACAGAATCGGTAATGCCGCGTTTTTCATGCCGCTGACAGGAATTTCCCCATACAGCGGTCTTCCGCCCCGAATGATCATTCTCGTTGACATGATGTGTTACGGAGCATCGCACGGTGCCCCACTCCTTTTCTGTAGAATGATTTTATTATACCATATGACAGAGAAAAATGAAAGAGCTTTTTTACATTTTTTTCAAAAAAATTTATCGATTTTTGTCGGCAGACTATGGTTGAAGTGAACTCACCCTATCAGGGCAGCCCTCTTGACGTGGAAGGAAGGGGGTACTGTCAGTTTATGCACGGCAAGGTCAAGAAGGTTCATGTTTTCGAATGTGCCGAACGGAAAAATGCAACGGTCAGATCAACCACCATATTGTAGCTTTTGGTTCCGGCTGTTGCGCCTTGACTGATGAGATAGTTGTTGTTGGTCGTTTGACTGACTGTGGCGGCAATATTTTCTTTATATTTCTTGAAAAATTGACTGTAGGCAACCTCTTCTGCTCGTATGGTGGCAGGAAGGTTGGAATAGGACCGTTTATAAAGGGTACGATCGGCTGATGACAGTGCTGATGCTACATACTCATAGACATTCAGATAACCGCTGTAACGAATGTACGGATCGTCGGATTCCATACAAACAAGAAATGCTACAAAATTTGCTTCATCTTCCCGCGCAATGCCCCGTTGATGTGCCAATTCATGTGCCGCGGTGTAGGGAATGGTGTAGTCCGGAAAGTTGACATTGATGTTTGCTTCGCCCGTAAAAAAGGTATATACACCGGTGATGTGCGTATAGGACATCGGTTCGCTGAGCATGACCGGTTTTACGGATGAAGGAAAACTGTTGATGAAGTCGTATTTTTCACCGGCGCGTGCATATGCTTGCAAAAGTTTGGCGTTCATTTCAGCATAGGAATAAGGCATGAGGGATTGACCGCTTGGCAGAAAGGTCAATTCCGTTTCCAAAATCCGCAATTCGTCTCCCAACTTTTCGGCGGTGTTATAGAGTTCTTCGGCACTGACGGGCGTGCGTTCCAATTCCAATTTTTGATCCAATGTTTTTCCGTAATATCCGGCGGAAAAACTCCAAACAAATAGGATTAGGACCACGCAAATGCCGGAACAGAGGATTCCGATATAGGTCGCTACATGTTTCCAAGAATCACAGTAGCGTTTGTAACCGATGATGCAAAGCAGGATGAGCCACAGTGGGATTAAAACGAGCAGGAGTTCGGCAAAGGAGAATGGAATCCATGCGGTGAAATATGCCAAAGTCATACGAACAACGGGACTGATCGTTCCGTTGAACCAATCTGCAAAATCGGGAAAAGAGCGAAAGGCAAAGTAGAGACAAACACTGATGGCGGTACAGAAGTAAATGATGATACAGGTCAGTGGAAAACGGCACTTTTTTTTGCGTTGAAATTTAGCGTACATACGATTCTCCTTTTTCGCATTCACATGACGGCGGTTGTTTTGGATTGGATGGGATTTTGTCAAATAGGTTGATGATCAGAGTTTGAAAATCGTTTGGTAAAGGTGCGGTGAAGGTCAAATCTTGACCTGTAGTCGGGTGTGGAAATGTCAAGGCACGCGCATGTAATGCATGGCGGGCGATGAGAGGAGATGGCATTCCGTAAAGGTTATCGCCTGTAATGGGATGACCGATGGATGCAAAATGTACACGCAATTGATGCGTGCGTCCCGTCAGGGGATGTGCTTCAACCAAAGTATGTCCGTTTTGCACGGCGAGTACCGTATATACGGTGATTGCCATCTCGGCATCCGGTACTGAAGGAGAGCAGATTTCACGAATGATGATGCTTTGCGCGGTGCGATGAAGGCAGGCATTAATGGTTCCTCCCTGGGACGCAATTTCACCATCCAATACGGCAAAATAGGTTTTTGCGATGCGCCCGTCCCACATTGCCTGTGTCAGCTTTCCGGCAGCGTGTTTGTTACGTGCGACCAAAAGTAATCCGCTTGTGTTACGGTCCAACCGATTGATCGGTCGAAAGACGAATGGGATGTCCTGTTTCAGATAACGGTAAGCCAGCGCATTTGCCACTGTGTCATTGGTGTGCCCGTGGGAAGGGTGCGTCGGCATTTCGGCAGGCTTGGAAGGAATGACCAGATCATCGTCTTCATAAAGAATTTGCAATGGCAGTTCGACGGCTTCCAACGCGGGCGAAGAGACAAGATCTTCCGTGCATACGGTGAGGATGTCTCCGACGGCAAGCTGACGGCGAACGGTACAACGTTCGTTGTTGACGAGGATTCCGTTGGTATGATATTTGACATGCTTGAGCATTTTTGTTGAAAAATTGTATTTTTGAAGCAACACTTGACGCACACACATGCCCGCAAGCTCCGGTTGAATGATGATTTGCATATACCCTCGAATGATTGTTTGATCTTTGAATTCTATCATTAACATTATACCATCTTTTTTTGCGTTTTACAAGACAGTTTGGTGACAGAATTGAAATAATTATGAATTGTGATAAGAAATGCTTGCAGAAACTTGTATTTTGTGATACAATACTATTGTAAAAGGATTGATCAACGGAAAGGATTAAAATAGAATGAAATTCAAACAAGCAATTGCCGCCGGTATGTGCATGAGCCTTTTGATGCTCTTACTGAATTCCTGCGGCGACGGAGAACGGGTACAGGCAACTTTGCCGGAAGAAAGCGACACTGTGGTGGATACGGCTGAAGTCGAACTTTCGGAAGATGCTTCATCGGCGGCGATGAAGCGATTGCAAGAATTGTTGACGGTGACGGAAGATAGTGATGCAAAGCATTTTGTGACCGAGATTGAAAACGGAGCGGTTCGGATTACCGGATACGCCGGTGGCGAAAGTACGGTCAAAGTTCCGGAAACCATTGACGGTTTTCCGGTTACCGCCATTGGGGATGGCGCATTTTCAGGCAATGCGGTATTACAGGTTTTGATCCTTCCTTCCGGTGTGCGTGAGTTGGGAAGTGGTATTTTGAACGGATGCACATCCTTGGTCGCCTTGGAAACACCGTTGCTTGGACATGATGCACAGTCCGAACAATATTTGGGATATTTGTTCGGTTCTTCCTCTTTTTCGGACAATGCGCGGGATGTGCCGTCCTCGTTGCAATATTTACGTTTGATCGGTGACGGGGAATCTTTGGGTGCCTACGCGCTTTACGATTGCAATGATTTGATCGGTGTGGAATTGCCAGATCAGATGAAAACGATTGAAAAATTTGCATTGTACAATTGCGCATCTCTTTGCATGTTGTCCGGCGTGGAACGGTTGACTGCTGTGAAAGAATACGGAATGGCATATTGCAAGTCTCTTACCTCTTTGCGATTCGGAAGTGCTTTGACGGCTCTTGAATTTTCGTCATTGGAGGGATGTACTGCACTTCGCATTTTGGCACTCCCGTTTGTGGGAGACGGAACAGAGGAACACACGCATTTGGGCTATATTTTCGGTGCACAGTATCCGGACTTTGCAAAAGGGTATTATCCTGTACGGTTGGAACGAGTGGAACTGCTCGAACCATGCCGATCGATTGGAAATTATGCGTTCTATGAATGTACAAGTTTGAAAGAATTGGTGATTCCGAACGGAGTGAACAGCATCGGTGTGCGTGCGTTTTACAAGTGTACGTCATTGTGGAAAGCAGAATTGCCGAGTTCACTTGTGACCATTCGGGAGGGGGCTTTTTACGGATGTGGTTCATTGCTGTCGGTATCGTTTGAGGAAGGTTTGACGACTGTCGGGATCAATGCGTTTTACGGATGCGATTCTTTGAAAAATTTGTGTTTGCCGCATTCTTTGAACGTTTTGCCTGCCTCCTGTTTTGCGGGATGTCGGTCGTTGGTTGGGATTGATCTGGGCGGCGTGACTGAGGTGGGAGCACAGGCATTTCGTCATTGTACAGCGGTGGTTTCTGTCCATGCAAACGGGGATGTGGTGTTTGGCATCGGCAATGAGACGGTGGAACGGCTCCTGTATCCGGAGGATTGAATGATCGTGGCGGAGAAGTTTGCTACACAGCGATAAAAAGCGGACGGCATTGAGGTTTTACCTCAATGCCGTCCGCTTTTTTGTTACTTACTTTGATTGTTCCAAATAGGCATCCATCCACGCATTACGTACATCCGTAAAGACCACATCACGCGGCAATGCGGTAAGCTCACGCGCCAAACCGTCATAAACAGTTGTCAGGTCGGACTGTTTCAATCCGGTTGCATTCAAAATCTTGGTATTATCCATCACACGGTCAAACAGGCGGTCATAATCCAATTGTCGAATGACATTGACATCCCGGTTCGGTGTAATGATGTTCAAAAATTCTTCGCGACTGACCGTGATATACTTCAATCCAATCAATTTTTCATAATACTCGGCAATCGTCTCCCACGTGTTGTGTTCGGCGGTACAAACATGGTAGATTTCACGATATGCTGCTTTGTTAAACAAGAGACGAGCAATCATTTTTGCAACATCTCCCGCCCAAGTCATGGTTGCTTGCTTTTGCATCGCTTCACGCGGCAGGATTACTGTTTTTCCATCCCTTGCGCGTTGCACCACGCTGCCCGCTTCCAATGTTACCAGTTGATAGCGACGACTGGAGAACGTAATGGCGGGGCGAATTGCCGTCCAGTTGGAAAAATCAGACAGCATCAATTGATTTTCACCGCGTGCTTTGTACAGTCCGTAATCATCCGATGCCAAGAAGTCGGGGTCATTTGCCAAATAATCCGTATCTTTGGAAATGTCTAAAAGACGCGGTGAGGTTTCTTTGATGGGATGTTCTTCGTCGGCATACACACGATAGGAAGATAAATAAATATAATGACCGCAATTTTGAATCAACGGAAAGATTTTGGAACGAATTTCTTTTGTTCCGTAAACCATGAAATCCACGATTCCGTCATAATCGTTTTTCAAAAATTCTGCCGCAACGCCGTCTGCTTTGAAATCTGCTTTGAAATACCGTAAAGAAGGGTTGTTGGACTGACGGTCATCCAGGGAAACCACGTCTACCGCATATCCCATCCGTAGCAGTTCCGGAACCAAATAAACTCCCATTGCTCCCGTACCGCCGGGAACCAATATTTTTTTCTTCTTTTCCATGTTTGTACTCCTTGTTATAAATTTTATCGTACTTGCAGAACAACTTTACCGATATTTTCTCCTCGCTGCAGGATGGCATGCGCTTCCTCGGCTTGTTGGATCGGCAAAACTTTATAAATGGAAGGTTTCATCATTCCGTTTTCGACGCGCGGCCAAACATCACGCACCAGTTGAGCCAACAGTTCGGTTTTGAATGCGGGCGTCCGAGAACGCAATGTACTGCCGATGATACGAACGTTTCGCACATAAATGTTTTTGAGGTCGATCTCTGTCAGCTGTCCTGCCAATGCCGCGATCATGATCCAACGTGCGCCGTGGGCAAGATAGGGTAAACAACCTCCCATAAAGCTTCCGCCCAAACAATCAATGGCAATATCGACGGGCGTTCCTGCCTCCAATTGTGCCTTGAGGACATCGGCAATGTTTTCTTTGGAGGTGTTGACGATCAAATCGGCACCCAGCGGGCGAATTTTTTCTGCAATCCCATCGGAAAGAACCGTTGTAATGACGCGCAAACCGAATGCTTTTGCCATCGGGATCACAACGGATGCCAGTCCGCTGGCACCTGCATGCATCAATAGGGTATCGCCCGCTTTTGCTTTTCCCTCAATGAAAAGATTGAGATAGGCGGTGGCATATGCTTCCGGCATGGCAGAAGCTTCTGCCATGGAACGTCCGCGCGGAATCGGCATTAACATGTCGTATTTTACATTTGCATATTCGGCGTATCCGCCGCCACCCAACAAGGCACAAACCTCGTCACCGATGTGATAGTTGGATTTTTCCACTGCAGTTTTTCCCATTTTTACAATGACGCCGGCGATCTCCAATCCCATCCATTCTGGACATCCCGCCGGAGGCGGATAATCACCGTCCCGTTGCATCAGGTCGGCACGATTGAGTGCCGCACAGTGAATCTCCACCAAAACGTCTTCGTCTCCTACTATGGGATCCGGGACCTGACTCCATGTCAGGGATTTATCCGGCTGTACCAAAATTGCTTTCATATTGCATACCTCATTTCCTATTTTTTATTTGTTTTTGAACAGTTTTCAATCCTCTTGTACTCATTATACCATATTGACAACTTGATGTAAATATGGTATAATGTTCAATACCGTAACAATTCTGCTGTTTTTGGAGGAAAATCAATGGAAAACGGAAGCGTTTATGTGAAAAAGCTCTGTATGAGTGAACTTCGCGTCATGCATACGCACTTTGTTCGGTCTCATTATTATGATGCCGGTGCGGGACGCGTCAACTCCAGTTTTTGCTACTTGCTCAAAGGTGAGGTTACACTTTTTACCGTTGGAAAACAGATTCACTTGAATGCAGGAACGTTGTTTTATATTCCGGACGGTATTCGCTATCATTCGATTTGGCGCGGAACACCTGACGTGGAATTTTACACATTGGAAATTGTTTCCAAACGTCCGGATGCTTCCAATGCCCAAAATTATTCCATGACCGGCATTCCGGAGCTGTCAAACCCGGAAACAGGGCGACGCATTGCTGAAATTTATCGACTGTTTGCGACGGAAGAACGATTGAATAAAATTCGCGCCATCGGAAAGTATTATGATTTTTATGCTGATGTACTGCCTTATCTTTCCCCGGAGCCGGCTGTCAATTATTCACCGATCCTTTTGGCGGCATTGGATTATATTGAAAAAAACAGTCATTTGGATTACAGTATGGGTGAACTTGCCGCTGATTGCTGTGTCAGTGAATCCAGACTCTATCACCTCTTTAAGAGTCGATTGGGCATTACGCCCATGCACTACCGCAATGAATTGCGAGCTGAAAATGCCGCTGAATTGTTGCGTACAACGGATGATTCCATTGATCGGATCGCCGAACGTTGCGGCTTTCATTCTGCCTCCTATTTTCGAGAAACGTTTCACAATGCGACGGGGCTTACTCCGAGTGAGTATCGGCGCATGGTACAGAAAGCTTAATTTTTATTTTGTGAGGTTTATGCCTGAACAGAGCAGTCCCGCCAACCGATTGAATCGGTTGGCGGGACTGCTCTGTTCAAATATCGGGAAATACAATTTCACGATACAGGACGGGGGTAATTTTGTTTGGATGTGAAAATTGGTCATCGGTCAAGTTGTCGAACATTCCGATGTGCATCGGAACCGCAAATTTTGCGCCGGTACGCATGGCGAAGCGGGAAGCATCTGCCATGTTCATATTGTTGCCTTTTCCGTTGCAGGGAAGCATAACCGCGTAAATCTCTTCATCCTGCGGGAGGGAAGCGAAGACTTGTTCGTTGTAAAGTGTATCGCCCGTGATGTAGTAAGTTTTCCCCTCTGCACTCAAGAGAATTCCGATGGCGTAAGCATCGGAATGTTCGGCTTTGACGGCGCGGAAGCGAATTTTTCCTTCATTCCATTCCGTTCCGACGTTGAAAAGTACATAGTTACATTGCGTAGAGGGGTAGGTCTTGCGTATTTCTTGCCAACCGCCGTTTGGTGCAAGTACCAATGCTCGGCTGTCCGGCGTGAGATAGTGCTTGAGCGTTTCTTTATCCAAATGATCCAAATGATTGTGCGTGATGAGGATGATGTCCGGACGGATCTTCAAAAAGCGTTCATCCACGGGTACTCTTCTTGCGTTTTGCGGTTCATAGTTTTTGACGTTATCGGATAGATAAGGATCTATCAAAATTTTTTGATTATCGGTTTCAAATAAGAAACCTGCCTGACCGAGCCATGTAATTTTCATCTTTTTTCCTCTCGCTTTCTGCATCCGGTGTGATAGGGAGTTCCGATAAAGCCGACTTCACGGAATTCCTCAAATTGATGGCGAATGATGTAATCAATATAAGCCGCGACCATTTTTGCCGTATAGACGTATCCGATGGGACTCATGTGACCGTACAAGAAGAACGTATCACGAAATTCCTGATCGTAAATGGGAGCGTATTTGCGTAGATCCAATACGTAGCAATCGGAAAACAGATCGGCAATTTGGTAGAACAGTTCAGCTTGCCGATCGGCGACATCGCGTTTTTCCTGTTCTGACTCATAGGGCATTGTCATGAGAAAGAATTTGGCATCCGGTTGCAATTCTTTGTAGCGTTGAAGGATGGTTGCATAATATCCGGCATAGGTCGGTTTGTTTTGTTTCCAATCTTCCGGGAAAATATCCGAGATGGTGCCAAGTTCTTGATGTTGATTGAACAGGTCGTTGACACCGAGTGCAAGGATGTAACATTGTGCAACATACTCTTTGTTCCAAAAACCTTTGTTGTCGGCGAACCATTCACAATATTCTTTGGCTGTCATTCCGCCTTTGGAAAAATTATAAACGCGGCTGCCGCACATTCTTCCGAGATATTGCCCCCAGGAGTGTTCAAAAAAGTCATGGTATCCTTTTCCGTCTTTTTCGTCGCGGCTTTCAAATTCGCCGGACGAAAGGCTGTCACCGATACAGGCAATGGTGCGAAAGATGGAGCAATAACCACCGTCGGACGGAATGGAATCCAATGGTTTTTCATTGGGGTCGGGACATAGAAATTTGTTCATAATAAACCTCCAAAAAATTTTCACGTATGATTTGTAATGAATACGAAGTTTCGAATTTTGATTGTTCTATGTCTTATTCGGCGGCATTTGGATGCAGATAACGAATTTTACTGACACTGCCGTCCGTTTTCAGGAGAAAGCGGAGGTACATTCCGTTGCCTTTGTAGGTCAGTGCGGTCGAGCTTTCGGTGGTTGGTGTACCGTATGTCGCTTTGACATCCGAAGCGGAAGAACCGACATGAATGCCTTCCGGGGTAGAGACGGTATCGTCATAGAGTTGGATCATATAAACCAAGTCTTTTTCGTTGTTCGGATAGGTTTCAATTTCAAACCCGGAGTAGGTATAGAGTTTGCTCATGCCGGTAAACCCGCAAGAGGGAGACTCGTTATAATCCTTCCATTGTCCCAAAGTGTCCAGGATCGGTGCAACTTCAGCATTGACAGCAATGGTGAGGTTCCCTTTTCGGAAGGTGTAGACATGATCGGTTCCGGGATCGGTATCGTTTCCGCAGGCAGCCAGTGCAAAGAGTGCGAGGAGGCAGAGCCAGAGACAGAGGAACTGTTTAAGTTTTAATGGGGAAAAGAGACGATTCATGCGGTTTTATTCCTTTCTTCTTTGTAGTGAATCAGTTTTTTGTTCCAAACGGATGCCAAAGTTTCATCGTTGCGGTGGTCATCCAATGCGTATCGTTCGGTCAGAATATTTCCGAAATAAGATGTCAGTTTTTCGGCACCGTAAACATTGAGGTGTACACCGGCATCATAGGTATCGGTTGTCCAGTCAATGCCGATCTCGGCTGTTAGCGGAATGAAATTGTAGTAATCTATTTGGTGTTGTTCGGCGTATTCGGTCACTTGCGTATCCCATTCGTCATACCAATAATAGCCCCAACTGTTGGTCGGTGCTTTGATTAAAATCAATGTTACTCCGTTTGCTTCACAGAGAGTACGCATTTTGTCTAAATAGGTAAAGCAAATTTCCGGCAGGGTATAATCTTCCAACTCGATTCCTTCACGGTCGGATGTTTTCGGTTTGATGGCGGTCTGCATAAGGTATCCGTTATGGGAGACGGAATCACGGGAAAACAGGTAAGTAAAATCTTCCTCCGACAATGTATTCCAGCGGCTGTGAAACCGCAGTAGCGGAAACAGGTAGGAGAAAAAACTTTCCTCGCTTGTCATGGACGCATGGATGGCTGCAACTTTGGAAGACGACCACTGCATTCCGTCCAATGTCATGCGATTATACGCTTCGTTTTGCGGTGTTCCGTATTTCATGGCGAGTACATTATAGACGACTACTTTCGGTTGTTCTTTTTTCAGCATTTCTTCCAGCAAGTAATAGGATTGCCAAATGAGTTGCTGTGCACTGCCGCGAATATAGGAAGTGATTCCGTATTCTTCCCAAAGCGTGGGAGGTGTAAAGGACTCATAGACTTCACAATCTCCGAGAAAGATGACATCATGCGTGCCGGTTTCCGAATAGTATTCGCCGATGAGTGCACCCTCACGCGAGGTTGTCATATATTTTGGCATCAATACTGCTTGTGCCACTCCGAGAAAAGCAACGGTGACAAGCAAGATGCAGGTACAGGCAAGGAGCTTTTTTTTCATGAATCCTCCTTTCGGATTCGGGATGAGAAGTAAGATGGGGATTGTTTGGACGAGAGGATGGTTCGGAGAACCGGTCAGAATTGTGTATAAATAAATTGTGAAGCGTCATAGCCGATCCCGTATGCGCCGAACAGAAGAATCACAATGATCAACGTACAGGATAGTGCCAACCACAGCACAGGTTTTTCCGATACCGCTTTGCGCGCGTCGCATTTTTTTGTTAGTTGGCTGATGGTGAAAATAACGGCAATCGAACAGAAGAGGACACTCCATTCACCGACGGTCAGTCCCAATGTGATCCAGGCGTCGGAAAACAGCTCGTTCCAATTCCAAACGGTCAACAAACTGCCCCATTGGCTGAATGTCAGCGGTACATCGCGATAGCAGTCCAGCGTGCGGATCAATCCCATCAACAGGAACGTGCGTATCGCTTGCCATCCTGCCCAAAAGCGGGATGCGGTCAGACGAGGAAAGCGTTGGTTGAATCGGCGATACAGAGGCTCCAATTCTCTGGAAATTAAAATAACCAGACAATTCAAAAGCCCCCAAACGATGAAGTTCCATCCGGCACCGTGCCAAAGGCCGGTCAAAAACCATGTGACAATGGTCGATAGATAGACGGGAAGCCGAAGACCGAATCCGTTTCCGAGCTTCACGGAAGCCGAAGCGGAGAGATGTTGCATGGGACGTGAAACCGAAAGCGGATAGAAAACATAATCTGTGAACCAAGTTCCCATGGTAATATGCCAACGATTCCAATACTCTTTTGTGGATTTGGAAGAGAATGGGCGATTGAAATTTTCCGTCAGATGAATGCCGAACATCTCGGACAGACCAATCGTTATATCAATGCCTCCCGTAAAGTCTCCGTAGATTTGCGCGGAATATAGGAGAATCAACAGCAGAACAAAAACACCTCGGTAAGAATCCGGTTCGGTAATCAACGTTTTGATGGCGATCATTGCGGTATCGGCTACCAAGAGCTTTTTGAAATACCCCCACAGGACACGCAACATCCCGGATCGAAAATCCGATCCGCGGAATGGATGTGGCTCTGTCAGTTGTTTTTGCAGGACACCAAAGCGACTGATGGGACCTTGCAACAATTGCGGGAAGAAAGAAATGAACAGCAGCAATTTTGCAAAATTGCATTCGGCACGTGTCGTTTTGCGATAGACATCAATGAGATAGCCCATGGATTGAAAGGTGTAAAAGGAGATTCCGAGCGGTAGAAGGAGGGAGGGAATTGAAAAACTTTCTCCGCCGAACAGAATCCAAACGGAACGTGCACCTTCCAATACAAAAGCGGTGTATTTGAGTACAGCAAGCATGCCGAATCCGAGAATCAAACCGATGAGTAGGATGCGGAACCGTTTTTTCTTTCCGGCAGCTCGAATTCGTTTGCGCTCCGATTTTTCCAGATTGCCACGGTTTGCCTCGACAAATGCGTCTTCTTCATCAGCTTTTTTTTGCAGAAAAACGGCAGTCAGATAGGTAACCAAAGCCGTATAAAGAATAAAGATGATGTATTCTGTTCCGGATAGTGCATAAAACAACAGACCGGATGCGAGAAGAATCCACCACTGAAATTTTTTCGGAACGATGTAATATGCCAACAATGTCAATGCGGCAAATCCTATGAAGGAAGCAGATGTAAACAGCATAAACGAAAATTATTCTTCGTCCAAACGTTCAATCAGGGCATAAATGGTATGCACGTTTTGAAAATTTTCCGGGATCAGTGCTTCGGCGGGGATTCGGACATCAAACGCTTGTCCGATTTCGGTTACCAGGCGAACCATATCCAGAGAATCCAAGATGCCTTCGTCATAAAGATCATCTATTTTCAAAAAATCCACGTCCGGATGTAAGCGATTCAAAATATTTAATAAAGTATCCATGCAACAACTCCTGTATTTCTATAAGTTTAATTACTTATATTATACCTTTTTTCGATTGTTCTGTCAATGATAAAAGCAAAGAATTTTGAAATATTTTGTTTTTTCTATGGTGTGTTTTTTTTGAGCATGCCGAAACACGAATTCGATGATCTATAAATGAAAAAATCGCCGCCCGCATGAAGCGAGCGGCGAAAGAAAAACAGTTGCTTTTCAGTTATCCGATTTTTGAGAACCGGATTCATCGGTTCCTTTTTTATCCCATTCTACTTCCGGGAAGGAGGAGAAGATGGATTTTTGATTGCCGTTACGGTCAATATATGTGTAGGAATCAAAGTCTTTCAAATCCGTTTTGCGGAAGGAAGCGGGAATATAATAATTCGAGCTGACCTCCTTCAATTGGTCACTGATCAAAACGGCATCTCTGTTATAGACCACCGGAATGACGGGCATATCGTCCATCAAAAGCGTTTCAGCTGCGGCAAGCAAAATTGCTTTTTGCGCCGTCCACTTGGAAGAATCGGTTGTCGCGGTGATATTGTACTGCTCGTAAATTTTCTTTACGGTATTGTAGACTGCCTGAAATTCCTCTTTTGTCTCATAAATACCGAGAAAATCAAAATCGGTATCATAGTTCAAAGAGGCAAAATAGGGAATATAGTAAATTGCTTCCATTAAATTGTTGTAGTCGGTGCTGTCGTAACCGGTACGATGCGCAGTCAAAGAGTACTCATCGGCATCCATATCAATCGCCATGCCGGAGAATGCTTTGGCAAAATTGGCGAGGATGGAATACGGATCGGCTGAATATGCCACGTAATCGTACAAAACAACGTCATATGTCACACGTTGAATCGATTCTTCAAACAAATTATCACAAATATCGGTTGAAGCTACTCCCGTCAATTTCAAAATGTCGTTGTTTTCAATGGTCGATACTTCTTTTACCGTTACATGGAATCCGAGGTTACACCATGCGTCTTTGATGATATTTGCCACGGCGATGTTTTCTGCATCGTATGCGGCAACGGTAATGGCAAAAGAATAATCATCGGCATTGATTTTTGCTTGTTGAAGCAAATTTTTTGCAGATGCAACATCGGCACTTGTGTTCTTGATGGGATTTTCGGCTACTTCACGGAAGGTATCGGCTTTCTTTTTCGCATTCGTGTTGAATACGCCGTAAGGCACCAATCCGGTTGCCGCGTTGGCATAAACCAATTGTTGAGCAATCTGATCACGGTCAATGACCATGGAAAGTGCTTGACGAACCTCCTTGATGGCAAACAGCTTGGTACCGTTTGCGCCATCTTCGATGAGCTGATTCTGATTCAAAAAGAGAGTCAAAGTGGAGAGCGATTCTTTGAGTTGTGCATGTTCATTCAAATAAGAGGTATAAGTCTCGTTATTTCTGACGGAATAGGGAACATCACCGATATAAAAGATTTTGCCGTCCTGGTAATCTTTCAGAATTTCCTCACCGCTCTTGGTGCAGTCTACCAAAATACGGTAATTCGTGACAGAGGATCGGATGGAATCATTTGCATCGTCGCGGTAGTAGTAACGGTTGCGCTCCAATACGAAGTAACTGATCTTCTTTTCTTTATAGTCTGCCGTCTTGTCCATCACGTTGCCGTTGGCATCCATTGCATAATCATCTGCAATCAATGCTCCGGTTTCCGAGTATCCGGTCTTTGCCAATTTATATGCGCCGCTGGAAACCATGGTCGAACTCTTCTTTGCCCAGTCGGCATCCTTGGTTACATAACTTTCCGGCAGCGGTGCCGTTGCAAGGCTTGTCAGGTTCAGCAAGAATTGATCGTAGTCGATCAGACCTTCAAAAATAACTTTGACCACTTTGTTTTCGACTGCTTCGACACCGAGGTTGTCGATAGATTCGTCACCTTGTTTGACGGCGCGAGCGTTTTTGATGTCAAAAAGCATAGCGGCGGCTTCATAATTGTTATTTGCATTCAACAAACGCTTCCATGCAAAAACCACATCGTCTGCCGTGATGGGATTGCCGTTGCTCCAATAGGTTTCATTGAGCGTCAGTTCCATCGCATACTCGTTTTCGTCTTTGTTTTCAATAATTTTGTACTCTTTGACCAGGGACTTTTGAATCTCGCCGTTTTGGTCCAATTTGAACAACGTATCAAACAACAAACTGACAACATTGAACGTATCGCTGTTGTAATATGCGTTGATCGGATCAAAATCATAGATTTCGTTGGTGAGATACATCGTGATGTAGGCACCGAGTTCCTCGTCCTCATCCTTGCCGGAACAAGCTGCAAGAGTCGGAAGTAGCATCAATATGCACAGCACCGTTGCAAAGATCCTTTTGAACATGATAGAAAAATCCTCCTAAAATATAGAAAATCGCAATCGAGCCGCAAGACACGATTATATACTCTATTATTATAACCTATTTTCTATTGAATTTCAATAGATTCCCAAATTTATTGATGTATATTTTGTTAATTTTTTTGTCACAGTAATGGAAGCAAACAAAAAGATTGATGAGGTACGGGAAGATGGAAATGTATATAAATGAAGAGAATGCCTATTCGGGCAGTGATCTGGCATGTGAGATGTTCGGCTTGGATTTGTATGATGTCAATGAACATAACATGACGGTACGGCAGGTCGGTCCGATACGGATCGAACGTGTTCACATTTCCGAGGAAACCGCATCGCATGGATTGCAACGTCATCCCGGGACGTATGTAACATTTGCTTGTGACAGATTTGATCGAATCGCAACAGTGGAACGTGAGATGTTGTGTCGGCTTTTGGCTGGGGAATTGCGCGGAATGGCAGAACGATCGAGCGGAAAAAGCCCGGACAGTTCCTTCGGCGTATTTGTTGCGGGATTGGGCAATGCGAAATTGACCGCCGATGCCATCGGACCGAAAACCGTTCACAGATTGACCGTTACCCGTCATCTGTACGAGGAAGAAACGGAGCTGTGTCGGGCTGCCGGGTGTTCGGCAGTTTCGGCATTGGCACCCGGTGTTTTGGGGCAAACCGGCATTGAAAGTTTTGACATTGTGCGTGGCATTGTTGAACGTGTGCGCCCGGATGTTGTCGTGATCGTAGATGCTTTGGCGGCTCGGAGTTGTACTCGGCTTGCATCCACGGTTCAACTGACGGATGCCGGGATTTCTCCCGGTTCCGGCATTGGAAATCATCGAGCTGCCGTCAATCGGCAAACACTGGGGGTACCTGTTTTGGTAATCGGTGTGCCTACCGTGGTTCGTTCATCCGTTTTGGTATATGATGCATTGCACGAGGCGGGGATTCGTTCTGTTGGTGCCGCTTTGCATCGTGTGTTGGAGGAAGGAAGCAGTTTTTTTGTCTCGCCGAAAGAATGCGATGTGATTTGCGAACATGCGGCAGAAATCGTATCGAAAGCAATCACCTTGGCATTCGGCGGAAGCATCGGAGAAGTGTTGCAATCATAAAGAGGCATTCAAATGAATAGAATGGTACTGCCGAACGGTAAAAACAAAGATGGAAGGAAAAGCAAACATGGAACAATATCCTGTCAAACAAACGTCTCCGGAACGTTGTGAACGCATTTCTCTGGCTGGACATTTTTGCAAAAGGAATCGTTTTTTTGCCGTTTTTTTGATTTTTGCCGCGTTGTTGATCGCAGGTTTTGCAGTCAGTGCGGCATGGGCGAACGGAGGCGAAAATTGGTTAAAAGGTCAAGGCTTCGTTTTCGATACGGAGGGGGATACCACGGACGAGAACGAGCAGACGACCGTGACCGAACGGGACGATGAAACAACGGCAGAGGAGCCGAATGACGGTTCTTTGTCCGATCCGATTCCGGAAGCCGGAACACCAATCGTTTCTGCCGATCTTTCCTACATCGAGCGCGGTGCATCCTATATGATCAATGAAAGTATTTATTTGCCGCATGTTGATGAACTGCCGTCCGTCAAGTTTGCATCCTCCTATACGGAAGAACCGTTGGTGTTGATCCTACATACGCACAGTACGGAGAGTTATGCGGGAAGCGAGGAAACCCGTATTTTCGGGAATTTGGGGGATGCGACTTATTCATCGGATGCAGAGAAAAATGTCCTTGCTGTCGGTCGAGAGTTTTCCGAGACGCTCGCAAAGCACGGGATCGCATCGATCCATTGTACGACCGCTCACGATGCAGACGGCATCGGAGGTTCCTATGCACGTGCCGAAGAAAGCATTCGTTTTTTTCTTTCCATGTATCCGTCGATCCGTTATGTGGTGGATATTCATCGAGATGCGGTGATGACAACCGACGGTTCCTATGTTCGAACGGTGACGGAAGTGGATGGTCTGCCGACAGCGCAGATTTTGCCGGTTGTCGGAAGCGACGGAAACGGCAATGTATATGAAAATTGGAAGGAAAATTTGGCATTGGCTTTTCGGTTGCGTGCGGCACTGAATGCAGACGGAAGATCGGTTTGCCGTCCGGTCTATTTGAAGAACGCAACTTACAATCAAGAAATTGCGCCGTATTCTCTGTTACTTGAAGTTGGGACGGGAGCCAATTCTTTGGAGGAGGCATTGCGCGCCGCCGTTTTACTTGGGGAAGCTTTTGCCAATTTGATTTACGAGCCATAGAAATTTTCAATGGAAATCAAGAACATCTCCTCCGTGCCGTTGCACGGGGGAGGATTGTTTTGTTGAAGCAGAAACCCTTCCGTCACCCTTGCGTGTGCGGCGCAACGCGCCTTCTCCCACTACAGGGGAGGCTGAAAAGTGTTACCAAACAGTGCGGATGCAACGTGTTTTTCCTACTGTAAAGGGAGTGCGTTTTTGTCTCGGATGATTGATTTGCGTCAGTCTATTGCCGGAAGTTTGGGTTTTAGGAGCCGCCCCTGTAGGGGAGGAACCCGTGCTGTAAAGCACGGAGGAG
>CAZUYA010000040.1:0-18170 GCA_964624685.1 uncultured Ruminococcus sp.
CAGACAGACAGACAGACAGACAGACAGACAGACAGACAGACAGACAGACAGACGGACGGGGCTTGCTATGCTTTGATAGCAGGTTGTTTTGTTTGTATCTATAAGGGCAATTACGGCGCACAAGCCGCGTGATTTTTCACGCGCAGTGCGCCGTTTTTTGTATAATTTTGCAAAGAAAACAAAGATGGAGGAAAAACAGTATGAAACACAATTTTGCAAAATGGTTAGCGTTTTTGATGGTCGGGTTGCTTGCATTGGCACTCTTGACCGCGTGCGGTGGAGACAATCAAACGCCGCCGACACCGACAGGTGGTGACGGAACGGAAAGCACTACACAGGAGGGCGATACACCGAATCAACCCATCCACGACTGTACCAAGGATGGGCATATCGAGATTGTAGACAAGGCGGTTGCACCCACTTGTACCGACACGGGCTTGACGGAGGGGAAACACTGCTCCGTTTGCCATGCAGTATTGGTAAAGCAGGAAGTTGTGCAAGCAAACGGACACACCGAAGCGATTGACGAGGCGGTTGCTCCGACCTGTACCGACACGGGTTTGACGGAGGGGAAACACTGTTCTGTCTGTCATGAGGTATTGGTAAAGCAGGAAGTCGTGCAAGCAAACGGACACACCGAAGCGATTGACGAGGCGGTTGCTCCGACCTGTATCAAACCGGGCTTGACGGAGGGCAAGCACTGTTCTATCTGTCGTGAGGTATTGGTGAAACAGGAAACGGTTGCAAAACTTTCGCATCAATATGATGAAAACGATATTTGCGCAGGTTGTAATGAACATCGCCCAAGCGAAGGATTGGAATACAAACTGAAGGAGGGCTCTTATTATGAAGTCACCGGTATCGGAACCTGTACAGCGACCGAAATTTATATTTCATCGGAATATAACGGTTTGCCTGTAAGGAGCATTGACGATAGTGCATTTTTCGAATGCATGAGTATAACGAGCGTGACAATTGGAAACGGAATAACATACATAGGTCAGTGGGCATTCTACGATTGCAGCAATTTGACGAGTATAACGATTGGAACCGGAATCATGCTCATTGGCGGTTCTCCGTTCTCCGGATGTCCGATTGAGACTGCCACGATACCGACGACTGTTGCTGATTTACTTTATTCTTTCCCGAAAGAGTCCTTAAAAACGGTTGTGATCAATGACAGTGCTTTCATATGCGATGGTGCGTTTTCCGAATGCAGTAGTTTGACGAGCATCACGATCCCAGACAGTGTAACGAGCATTGGCAGTAGTGCGTTCTGGCATTGTAGTAGCCTGACAAACCTCACGATTCCGAACAGTGTGACGAGCGTTGGCGATCATGCATTCGAAGATTGTAGTAGCTTGACAAGCATCACGATTCCGAACAGTGTGACGAGCATTGGCGAGGATGCGTTCAACGGATGCAGTAGCTTGACGAGCATCACAATTCCGGACAGTGTGATGAGCATTGGTGATTCCACATTCGGCAGATGTAGCGGCTTGACAAGTATCATGATCCCTGACAGCGTGACGAGCATTGGCGAGTGGGCGTTCGGCGGTTGCAGTAGTTTGACAAGCATCGCGATCCCGAACAGTGTGACGAGCATTGGTAGTGATGCATTCTGGGATTGCAGTAGTTTGACAAGTATCACGATCCCGGACAGTGTAACGAGCATTGGCAGTGATGCGTTTTTCGGATGCGATTATTTGACATACAATACCTATGAAAATGCCAAGTATTTGGGGAATGAAGAACATCCGTATTTGGTATTGATGAAAGTAACGGAAGAGTCTATTACAAGTTTTCGGATTCCCGAACAAACAAAGTGTATATACGACCATGCATTCCAAAATTGCGAACATTTGACGAGCATCACGATTCCGAACAGTGTGACGAGTATTGGCGATTATGCGTTCTCCGGATGTAGTGGTTTGACGAGCATTACAATTCCGGAAAGTGTGACGAGTATTAGCAATTATGCGTTCTCCGGATGCAGTGGTTTGACGAGCATTACAATTCCGGAAAGTGTGACAAGTATTGGCGTTGGTGCGTTCTCCGGATGTGACAACTTGAAAAAAATTGTTGTAGCAGAAGATAACAAGAGTTATTGTTCGGTACAAGGCATTTTGTATAACAAAGAAAAAACAGACATCATCCAAGTTCCAAGAAAAATTACAGGTATGATTACAATACCGGACGGAGTAACGAGTATTGGCAAGTATTTGTTCAAGCTTTGTGGTAACTTGACAAGTATCACGATTCCGGACAGTGTGACAAGCATTGGCGAGGAGGCGTTCTCCGCTTGCGGTAGTTTGACAAGCGTAACACTTGGAAATGGGGTGACGAGTATTAGCAATTCTACGTTCTACGGAAGCAGTAACTTGACAAGCATCACAATTCCGGACAGTGTAACGAGCATTGGTGAGAAGGCGTTCTATTACTGCAGTGGCTTGACAAGCATCACGATCCCGAACAGTGTGACGAGCATTGGCAAGGATGCATTCTATTACTGCAGTAGCTTGACCGGTGTTTATATTACTGATCTTGTAAAGTGGTGTCAAATTGATTTTGAAACCGATACTTCAAACCCATTATATTTTGCCAACAACTTGTATCTCAACGGAATGCTGATGACGGAACTTATCATTCCGGACGGTGTGACGAGTATTGGCAGATATGCGTTCACGCATTGCGATATGAAAAGCATCACGATTCCGGACAGTGTGACGAGCATTGGCGTTGGTGCGTTCAAAAATTGTTTTTATTTGACGAGCATCACAATCCCGGACAGTGTGACGAGTATTGGCGGTTGTGCGTTCGAAGATTGTTATAATTTGACGAGCGTGACGATTGGAAGCAGTGTAACGAGCATTGGCGGTTCTGCGTTCTATTACTGCAGGAATTTGACAAGTATCACGATCCCGAACAGTGTGACGAGTATTGGCGGTTATGCGTTCTACGGATGCGAAGGGTATCGCATCACTTTTTGCGGTACGAAAAACGACTGGTATGCAATAAAAAAAGGCACCGGTTGGTCGGGTGGGGGTGTAACCGTTGTTTGCCTCAACGAGGAATTTGTCGACTGGTGATTCTATTTTACCGAAAAAGCTGTAGGAATTGTGATTTTCACCATTCCTACAGCTTTTGTCTTTTTGCTATTTCAGGTGAAATCTTGCACGCCAGCGTACAAGGTACAGGGTGATCAATCGTGTCAAACAAAAATCGTACAAAATAAATGCAATCAATGCGATGGCATATAGTATCGCAACCATCCAAACGTGTTCCAATCCTTCCAATAAACTTGGAAAAAACAGTTTGGAGAATAGAAACAGGAGGGCAACGGAGATGTGAAATGCGACCAGTTTGATGATCCAAGAAAAGACTTGTGCGCGCTTTTCGGCTTTTTCCTTCAGAATCGGATAAAATCCGAAAAAGAGTGCGTAAAAGAGTGCCGGGGTTTTGATCGGCAACAGCAGAGCCGAAACAAGGGCGGTAACTGCCCAAATTGCCCATGGGTATGCACCGCCCAATTCGATGACGGCATAGGTACACAGCAGGGAGGCGATCACGGCTGTTGTGATGTCCATGACATCGATCAAAGAGCCGAATGCCAATATGACAACGCCCAGGGCGCAAAGCATTGCGCTGACCGTTAAGTATTTGACTTGCTTTCGAGAGGAACGTGCCACGGGACTCTCCTTTACTTCAACAGCAGGGAATCAGGTCGCCGCCCATCATTTCACAACAACAATCGGCACAGATCAAATGTGAACAACAGGTGCAGGCTTGATCCGCATCCGACGCGGTACGATATCCCGTTCCGTAACTCGCCGCTTGTGCACGGAGTTGTTCTCTTGCCGCTTTGTATTCCTGATTGTAAGGATCCATGCCGCAAGCACGGTCGAACATGTTTTGCGCATCTACAAAATATCCGCGCTTAAAGGCAACGCACCCCATTAAAAAGTACCATTCGGCATTTTGACCGGTCGGTTCGATGCTGCGAAGAATCTGTTCTGCTCTTGCAATTTCGTTGTTGTTGATGAGTCGGCGAACTTCGGCAAATCGGCTGTCGGTGCTGTTTGCATTCGGATTTCCGTTGTAGGCACTGCCTTGTGCGCCGCCTGTGGTATTTTGCCCCTTTCCGGAACGGATCTTTTGAATCTCTTCATAGGCGGCATTGATCTCTTTCATCTTTTCACTTGCAAGGTCGGCAAGGTCGCTGTCGCGGTATTTGTCCGGATGGTATTTGCGCGCCAAATCACGGTACGCTTTTTTGATTTCATCATCACTGGCATTCGGAGAGACGCCGAGAACCTCATAGGGATTTTTCATTCTTCTTCGATTCACCTTTCACAGTTTCTGCCCATATCCGTTTTGCCTCTTTCGGGAGACCGAGATATAGGATATTATCTAAAATTTCTTTCACGTCGGGAGTCGGGAATGATTCGATTAGGAGACAGGCTCGCTCGATGTCTGTCAGTAACCGCGTCATTGCAACCTGTACCGATTCGGCATCTTGTTCTGTCATGTGATCGCCGAACAATCGCAGGAAAGGGTTAAAATTGCCTTTTCTTTGATCTTGCAGCATGTCGTCAGCCGCGTCGGCAAGATAAATCCAGTGACCGATTGCCCGACCGATCGTTTCGGCAATCCGTGCTTCGGGACCGTCCAACCCTTCACGAAAGACTGCCGCGGTCAATTGCCCGAAAAACATGGCGGGGGTATCGGCACTGGGAGGTGCCGATACGTCTTTCTCATAGGCTTGGAGAGCGGCAAGTTGTTGGCGGATGGTTTCATCCAATTCCGGATGCCTTTTTTTTGCCCGACGGTAACCGCGTCGGAAAGCAATTTGTGCCAATCCGGCACGCAGACGTTTGAGACCGTGTTCATCTGTCCGATCATCACGACATTTATGGTAAGTTAACAGTGCGGATGCGTCTGCGCAATAGCGCAAGGTGGCTGAATCCGTTGCCATATTCCGTTTTTTTGATGGATGGAGGAGACAACGCCCTTTTTTGATGTTGAGTTGCTCACCCGTCAGAGACATGCGGATGATGGCGAGAAATACAAAATCATAACTGAGCGACAGTCGGGAGCATTGTCCCGTACAGTGTCCCATGTGGCGGCAGAGTCCGCAATAAAGCGCACGGTAACAATCGTATTCCCGCAAACGCAATTCGGGCGTATCTGTACGCACATATCCCAGCATGAAAAATCTCCTTATACCATTGTTTTCTATTACCATTATATCATACCGCATTTTCTTGTAAATTGCAAGAATAATTTGTGTTTTTTTTGAAAAAAGATTGTTTTTATATACGGAATATGCTAAAATATATGAAAAGCATGAGAAAAACGGGGTTGATGAGGGAGGTGCGGCTTTGCGATATGATCTTGAACGAGCGGTCACAGAGCTTTCGGTGACGGAGCTGTGTACCATGGCATCGTTCACCGGAGATTTGGATTTGCGTGTCGGCGGCGGTAAGCAGATCAGCAGAATGCACACGAAGATCGATGCCGATGTGTGCCGCAGAATACAGGCTGAAGCCGGTGTTCCGTATGTCCGGAAAGTTGCACTTTCTCAAACCGTGATGTTTCATGACAATCGTTTTGAAATATCCGGATGTGCCGACGGTATTTTGGAGACTGCCCCTTTGACTTTGGATGTGATCAAAACGGTCGGTGTGCGTACATTTGCTTTGCCGCCGTCACCGTCCCTTGACGCGCCGTCACGTTGCTACGCATACTTTTTATGCTGTCAAAAGGAATTGGAAACGATACAAATTCGATTGACTTATGTTCGAGTAACCGACGGAAAAACAAAGTATTTGACGCAAACACATCGCCGAGATGACCTGGAACGTTTTTTCTTTGCATTGTTGTCTCGTGTAGCATACCGTGCCACCATTCTTCGCGAGCGAAAAGCGGTTCTCCTCCCGTCGGCGGCTTCGGCACGATTTCCGTTTTCGGGGGTTCGGAAAGGACAAGAGACTTTAATCAAGACCTGTTACGGAAAAATTCGTGCGGGGAAACGGCTGTTCGCGGAAGCACCGACCGGAATCGGAAAAACAATATCCACACTGTATCCGGCGGTACGCGCCGTCGGAGAGGGGTATGCTGATAAAATTTTTTATTTGACTGCCAAATCGTCTGCAAGGAGAGAAGCTTTCGGAGCCGCTTCACGCCTATTTTCGGCAGGAGCGCATTTACGCACGGTGGTGCTGACGGCACGGGAACAACTTTGTCCGAATGCGGTTGCCAAAAGCGATCCCGCCGGCGTGGCGGCACATTGTAACCCCAAAGACTGTCCGCGTGCCAAAGGGTTTTATGACCGTTGCCCGTCGGCAATCTGTTCGTTGCTGTCAACGCAAAGCGGCTACAGTCGCTCTGCCGTGGAACAAACGGCTGAACGATTCGGAATTTGCCCGTATGAGTTTCAATTGGAGCTGTCGGAATTTTGCGATATTATTATTTGCGATTATAATTATGTATTTGGTCCGCAAACCTATCTGCGCCGTTATTTTTCGGGTGATATTGAAGAACGCGAAAAATATATTTTGTTGGTGGATGAGGCGCACAATCTGGTTGATCGAGCGCGTGAAATGTACTCTGCTTCCTTGAGCGGTGCCGATGTGGATGCGGCGATTGCCTATTTGGAATCGGAAGATCCGCTTCGAACCAAATTGGAAAAACTGGCTGTTGCCATGCGCGAATTTCGCACGCTTTGTGCGGATACGTTGGAGCGGGATGCAAGCGGGATTGAGCACGGATATTACCTCAATCACGGCATTGTGGATGAGACGTTCTGTCGATTGGTTGCCGAAATGCGAACGGCAACGGAAGAATGGTTGCGCAATGTACATCGCGGGGATGCGGTCATCGGAAAGCTTTCTGCCTCTTTGCAACGCTTTGGGACAATTGCCGAGTTGTTTGACCGTGCTTTTTTGACGTTCATAGAATCGGAGGGCGGGAAGCAAACGATTCGGCTGATTTGCATGGATCCTTCTCATGTGTTGGATGTTCGTATGCAACGTGCGTATGCTTCGGTGTTGTTTTCTGCAACGCTGACTCCGTTGGATTATTTTTCGGATGTTCTCGGCGGCGGAAAAGGTGCCTCCCGTCTTTCTCTGCCGTCTCCGTTTGACAGTAGTCATTTTTATCTTTCCGCCGTTACGGGAATCAGTACTCGTTATGAGGATCGGGAGACTTCCTGCAAAAAAATCTGTTCTGTGATTGCCGCGGTCGTCTCGGCAAAGCGCGGAAATTATATCGTTTGTTTTCCGTCTTACGATTATATGGAAAAAGTATATGGTCTGATGCGGAAAAAATATCCGGATGTGATGTTGTTTTGTCAAAGCCGTGGCATGACAGCGGCTGATAAAGAGCGGTTTTTGGAAACGTTTGCAGATGATCAAATGTTGCGCATCGGTTTTTGCGTATTGGGCGGTTCTTTTTCGGAAGGTGTGGATTTGCCGGGACGGAGATTGATCGGTGCCGTGATTGTCGGTACCGGTTTGCCGGGATTCTCCAATGAACGGAATCTTTTGCGCGATTATTATGAAACCACGCGGGAGAGAGGGTTTGATTATGCGTATGTTTATCCGGGAATGAATCGTGTGATGCAAGCGGCAGGACGTGTCATTCGTCGGGAAGAGGATCGCGGCGTGGTTGTTCTGATCGACGACCGATATGCCGACGCACGATTGCAAGCTGTTTTTCCGGAACATTGGAAACATATCGAATATGCAGGAAACGCTTTTGAACTTGCAGAATCTATTCGCAATTTTTGGAAAAACACTTAAGTTTCAAAAATAATTTGCAAGTTTTTACAAAAAAAAATCAAAAACGGGTTGCTTTTTACGAGAAGTTGTGATATACTGTTAAAAAGCCTTTTCGATAAGGTGTGTTTACGGCTGAGAAGGAGTACCCAAATGGAATTTTCAAAGATGACCAGAAATGCATTGTGTACGCAGTTGGATGCATTGCAGAAGGAATATGCGCGTGAAAAAGCAAAAAAACTGTCTCTTGATCTTTCGCGCGGGAAACCGGGGGCGGCGCAATTGGATCTGTTGCAAGGCATGTTGGATTGTATTGATTCTTCGTATGATTGCCGCACGGAGGATGGATTTGATTGTCGCAATTACGGTGTTTTGGACGGAATCGGAGAAGCAAAGCGTTTGTTTGCCGATCTTTTGGAGTTGTCGGAAGACAAGTTGTTCATCGGCGGAAATTCCTCTTTGAATTTGATGTATGATGCGGTGGCACGTGCCATGTTGTACGGCGTTTGCGACAGCGAACGCCCGTGGTGTCGGGAAGAGAGCATCAAATTTATTTGTCCTGCTCCGGGATATGACCGCCATTTTGCAATTTGCGAATCTCTCGGTATCAAAATGCTTCCCGTTGCTATGACACCGACCGGTCCCGATATGGATACGGTGGAAAAGTTGGCAGCGTCCGATCCGTCTGTCAAGGGAATTTGGTGTTGCCCGAAGTATTCCAATCCGGATGGGATTACCTATTCGGATGAGACGGTTCGTCGTTTCGGCGCGATGCAGACCGCGGCAAAGGATTTTCGTATTTTTTGGGACAATGCGTATGCGGTACATGATTTGTATGCGGATCGTTCCGATACGTTGGCTGATATTTTCAAAGCATGTGAGCAATACGGGAACGGCAATCGCGTGTTCTATTTTGCTTCCACTTCAAAAATTTCGTTCCCCGGTTCCGGAGTTGCCATCATGGCGGCATCAAAAGAAAATTTAGCGCAGATCATGCCCATTATCGGTACTCAAACGATCGGATTTGATAAGATCAATCAGTTGCGCCATGTTCGTTATTTCGGCTCCGCCGAAAATATTCGCAAGCATATGATGCGATTGGCTGATCTGATCCGCCCGAAATTTGAGATCGTGCAGAATACTTTGCAAAAAGATTTGGGCGGAACCGGTACGGCAAGATGGACACAACCCCTGGGGGGATATTTTATCAGTCTTTATGTTATGCCGGGATGTGCCAAGCGAACCTATCAACTTTGCGGAGAAGCCGGTGTAAAATTGACGGAAGTGGGTGCAACCTATCCGTATCATTCCGATCCGTATGACAGTAACATTCGGATTGCTCCGACTTTCCCGGATCAAACCAGTTTGCAAACCGCAATGGAGGTCTTGACGCTTTGCGTTCGAATTGCCGCAATCGAACGTTTATTAAAAGATGTCAACGCTTGTATGTAATGAAAATTGAAAAGGATTCGGGAGTTCTTTGCACAAAAACTCCCGAATCTGTATTTTGCAACGGAGGTGAAGTTTGAATGGCACGATCGACGCAGGCGCAATGCAATCCCTTCCCTTACAGTGACACCAATAAACGGTATTATACATACGATTATTACTTAAGACAAACGTTTGGTCAAAAATGCGTCAAACTTCCTTTGGATGCCGGATTTACCTGCCCGAATCTTGACGGGACATGCGGTACCGGCGGATGTATTTATTGCTCCGGACGGGGGAGCGGTGATTTTGCACCGCAAGCAACGATTCCGATTGCCGAACAAATACGATTACAAAAACAGAAGATGGCACATAAATGGGATGTTTCAGCTTGCATTGCCTATTTTCAGGCGCATACCAATACGTATGCGCCGCTTTCGGTATTACGTGAAAAATACGAAGAAGCGTTAAGTCAAGAGGGAATCGTCGGATTGAATATTGCCACACGAGCCGATTGTTTGCAGGAAGACGTGCTTGCGTATCTGGCTGAACTTGCCGAACGGACTGTTGTGACAGTGGAACTGGGATTGCAATCTTCCGATGATGCCACGGCGATGCGAATTCATCGCGGACATGATTTTGCAAGCTTCGAAAAAGGGTATCGTGCTTTGCGAACAGCGAGTAACCGGATCCGGATCTGCTTTCACCTGATTTTTGGACTGCTGGGAGAAGGGGACGAGGAAATGTTACGAACCGTGCGCGATACGGCGATGTTGCATCCGGATCAAGTGAAGATTCATTTGTTACATGTATTGCGCGGTACGGCGTTAGCAACAATGTACGAAAACGGGATGTATGTTCCTTTGGAGCGGGAACATTATGTACGGTTGGTTGCCGATGCTTTGGAATGGTTACCCGCTGATATTGTCATCGGTAGAATGACCGGGGACGGAATGGCGGATGCTTTGTTGGCACCTCTTTGGAGCAGGCGAAAGATCGCTGTCATAAATGATGTAGACAAATTGCTTTATATGCGCAATACGTGGCAGGGCAAACGTTGGAACGCGGAACAGAAAAAATCGAATGCATGATCGGAGCAACGCATTTTTGCAAATCGCAAGTGCGTTGCTCGGCTTGTCTCGGAGAATTGCTTGACAGATTCGGAAAAACGTGTTATAATGAAACGGAACGAGGATGATACAATTTTTATTTTAACGGTCTGTCAACGGGCTTCGCCTTTGACGGAAAGGAGATTATGAGAAAAAAATTACTCGCTGTGGATGGCAATAGCATTTTGAACCGCGCTTTTTACGGAGTCCGTCCGTTGACGACGAAAGACGGTTTTCCGACCAATGCCCTTTACGGTATGGTGACGATGATTTCAAAGCAGGCACAGAGTCTTTGCCCAGATTATCTTGCGGTGGCTTTTGACTTGAAGGCTCCCACCTTTCGGCATACTTTGTACAATGCCTACAAGGCGGGCAGACGTCCCATGCCGGAAGAACTTGCGCGTCAGTTGCCGGTTGCCAAAGAGTTGCTTGCGGCAATGGGGTATCATGTGCTGGAAAAGGAAGGCTATGAAGCCGATGATATTTTGGGCACATTGGCAACGATGTGCGACGAGGCAGATTGCGATGCCTATCTTTTAACGGGAGATCGCGATTCGTTGCAGTTGATTGACGATCATGTCCACGTCCTTCTTGCCACCAATATGGAAACGATTGATATGGACGAAACCAAATTTGCCGAGAAGTACGGTGTTCCGTCTTCCACGTTTGTCGATGTCAAGGCGTTGATGGGAGATTCTTCCGACAATATTCCGGGAGTTCCCGGCATCGGAGAAAAAACAGCATTGAAACTGATTGCCGAATACGGAAGTTTGGATGGCGTTTACGAGCAATTGCCGAACGCACCTCTTACACCTTCGATCCGCACCAAATTGGAGAACGGAAGAGAGAGTGCATATCTTTCTCAAACCTTGGCGCGTATTTGCCGTACTGTGCCGTTGGATCGTTCGTTGGAAGAGCTGTCCAATCAAGGTTTCAGAAAATCGGCATTGCGGGATCTGTTTCTGCAATTGGAGTTTTCCGCTTTTTTGAAGCGGTTTGATCTGACGGAAACGGAGGTCGGGCATTGCATCAATGAGGAACCCTCTGTTTCGATTCCTGTATTGGATTTGAAAGCGATTGCCGAACGGTTGGATCGGACAGAAGGTGCGGTCGGGTTGGATTTTGACGGAACGCGTTTTTGGTTTTCCGTTGATGATGAATTGTTACAGACCGAGGTCGGGTGCAATGAGTTGCTTCCGCATTTACGGGGGAAACAATTGGTTTGCTATGATTGTAAAACATTGTTCAAGCATCCTTTGACCGCTTCTTTGCGGGATTGTCGAATATACGATCTCATGCTTGCCGCATATCTTGCCGATTCTTCTCAAAGCCACTCTGATTTTTCCGGTTTGGTTGCCCGGTATTTGGGAGAGTTACCGAATCCTTCGACACCGCGCGTCGGATATTATTTACCGCTCTATGTGCGCTTGTGCGAAGTGTTGACACAGAGCGGGCAGGAAGCATTGTTGGAGACTTTGGAATTGCCGTTGGCGCGGGTATTGGCAGATATGGAAACTGTCGGTTTTCGAATTGACAGGGACGGAATTGCCGCATACGGTGAGCAGTTGGCGACATTTGCGGCAACGTTGAAAGAACAAATTTACGCTTATGCGGGAATGCATTTCAATATCAACTCTCCCAAACAATTGGGTGAGGTTTTGTTTGAGACTTTGGGATTGCCGCATGCCAAAAAGACCAAAACGGGCTATTCCACCAATGCCGAAATTTTGGAAAAATTACGTCCCTACCATGCGATTGTGGATGCGATCCTCGACTATCGTCAAGTGACCAAACTGAAGAGTACCTATGTGGACGGATTGTTGAAAGTGGCAGATGAGAACGGTCGCGTGCATACCAATTTCAAGCAAACGGGTACCGCTACCGGAAGACTTTCCTCCAACGAACCGAATTTGCAAAATATTCCCGTGCGCACGGAGTTGGGGAGGGAGTTCCGCCGCTTCTTTTTGCCGGAAAATTCCGATTATGTTATTATTGATGCCGACTATTCTCAAATTGAATTGCGGATTTTGGCGCATGCTTCCGGCGATACCAATTTGATTCAAGCTTTTTTGGACGGTGCCGATGTCCATACCTCAACGGCTGCCACGGTTTTCGGCGTGAAGCCATGTGATGTGACTCCGGAAATGAGAAAAAAAGCCAAAGCGGTCAACTTCGGCATTCTATACGGAATAGGAGCGTTTTCGTTGTCGGAAGATCTCGGTGTAACGCGCGCCGAAGCACAAGCGTATATTGATCAATATTTGGCGGGATACCCCGGGGTGGATGCGTATTTGAAAGGTGCTATCCGCCAGGGCTATGAAAACGGCTACGTAACGACATTGTTCGGTCGGCGGCGGTATATTCCGGAACTTGCCGGAAAAAATAAGGTGCAGCAAAAATTCGGTGAGCGTGTTGCAATGAACAGTCCGATCCAGGGAACTGCTGCCGACATTATCAAACTTGCCATGGTGCGTGTGCATGAACGGCTGCGATCAAGCAAATTGGACGCACGTTTGATCTTGCAGGTTCACGATGAATTGTTGATCGAGGCACATCGTTCCTGTGCTGCCGAGGCAGAGCGGATTTTGAAGGAAGAAATGGAACACGCGGTGGAGTATTCGGTACCGTTGGATGTGGATATTCACAGCGGTGACAGTTGGTACGAGGCAAAATAATCTTTTTGATCGGATATTGAAGAAAGGAAAAATAAACTGATGAAAGAAGTGCATTTGAAAATTCATTATTCGCACAAGACGAATCGGGTAAAGCCGATGCACGGAATCGGACAACCTCCTTTGACCGGTGAATCGCTTGCGGAACATCGGTTGGAACTTCCTGCCGGAAGTTGTGTTGAACTGAAATTTTTTGATCTCTCTTGATGGCATAAACACAATCCCGCCGATCGTGTTTTGGAAAACATGACCGACGGGATTGTGTTTGACTCAAATTCCGTTTTCCTGCCTTTTTTTCATGCGTTGCCAGTTCAAAAAGCCGTAAACATCATTGAGAAGAAAAGCGGCGAAGCAAAGGATCATCGGTAAATATTTCGGTTCCCGTATGGCGGCGGCTGTCCAAAGGATGATGAGGACAACGTCGTTTGCGGCGTATCCGAGACCGTAAAAAGGAGAACGCAAAAATGTGAGCGATGCGGCAAAAAAGCTGGTGGTGACGGAGATGGTACTGACAGCAAGATTGGCAGTGCCGAGTGCGCGCAGGATGAAGTAAAAAGCCGTGGTAACGACGATTGATAACCCGGACAGAATCCACCAGACTTTTGCCGATAACCGAGAAACGGCGACTTCGTTTTTTCCGCGTTCATAGGGATGGCGAATCCACGAGATTGCAGAAAGAAGAGCAATCGGGGCACTCATAAACAGATAGGTGATCATTTCTCCGTAGTATTGCAGTCGCATGGAGACGATGGAATACAAAACGGCAAATACGACAGTCAGAAGTTGACCGATAACATCGCCTTTTGCCACAAAGATCAACGCCGTGACTCCGATCACGGAAGAAAGCAACGACAGAATATCATGGGATGTTCCGAGGAAAAAGGAGATCGTCACGGCGGCGAGAGAAAGAATCCAAATGATGGTTTCCTTGCGTGTCAGAGTGCTGAACGGATTTTGATAATTTTTCATGCTGTACCTCTTTTCGACTGCCAAACTCGAAAAAAAAGCATCCAAGACGCATCTTCCAAGACCTAACGATGCGCATGAATGCTAAACAGACTACCCGGTGGCAGTGATCTATAATTTTGAACGGTTATAGTATATCATAAACTTTTTTTGCTGTCAATAGAATTTTATATTTTGGAATAATAATGACTTTTGAAAACAAGAAAATCGGATAAATAAAAAATAAAATTCCAAAATCGGAAAAATATATTACAAAAAAGGGTTGACAAATTCAGAAAAAAAGAGTATAATGGAAACAACCGAACATAACAACGATGTGTGACGCCTGAGCGTCGGAAAGGAAATCAGATTATGGCAACTGCAAAAAAAGGAAAAGCACCTGTCCCGCAGGATTTGGATGATGCCGGAAAAAAGGAAGCGTTAAAGACGGCAATGACGCAAATCGAACGCAACTTCGGTGCCGGCTCCATTATGAAATTGGGAGAGAATACTCGCATGGAAATTCAAGCGATCCATACCGGTTCACTGTCTTTGGACTTTGCATTGGGGATCGGCGGTGTTCCGCGCGGACGGATTGTCGAGATTTTCGGTCCCGAATCGTCCGGTAAGACCACGGTGGCATTGCACATTTTGGCAGAGGTACAGAAGGCAAACGGTACAGCCGCGTTTATTGATGCCGAACATGCACTGGATCCCGTGTATGCCAAGGCACTCGGTGTGAATATCAATGAGCTGTTGGTATCGCAACCGGATTGCGGCGAGGATGCGTTGGAGATCTGTGAAGCACTTGCGCGTTCCGGTGCCGTGGATGCCATCGTCATTGACTCGGTTGCCGCTTTGGTTCCAAAGCAGGAGATTGAGGGGGATATGGGACAATCCATGGTTGGCGTGCAGGCACGGATGATGTCACAGGCAATGCGAAAGCTTTCCGGTGTCATTTCCAAAAGTAATTGCGTGGTTATTTTCATCAATCAGATCCGTGAAAAAGTCGGTGTCATTTACGGAAACCCGGAAACGACTACCGGAGGGCGTGCACTCAAATTTTTTGCTTCCGTGCGGATTGATGTTCGTAAAACGGAACAACTGAAGGACGGCAATGATGTTTACGGAAACCATGTCAAGTGCAAGATCGTAAAAAACAAGGTTGCACCGCCGTTCCGTGTTGCTGAATTTGATATTCTGTATGGCAAGGGAATTTCGGCATCCGGTGAGGTCTTGGATTTTGCAATTGCTTTGGATATTATTCAAAAGAGCGGTTCATGGTTTTCTTATAATGGAGAGCGCATTGGGCAGGGCAAGGAAAATGTCCGTAAAATGTTGGAAAGCAATCCTGAAATGATGGCTGAAATCGAACAAAAGGTGCGCAAGATGAGTGAGCAGGCAAAAATGACGATGGATCAGGATTTTGAAGTGGATGACGGCGACGAGGACGGTGATGATTTTGATTTACATCTCTCAAACGACGGAGAAGACGAATGATCCGGAGGATGTTCCTTTTTCCGCGTCTCCGTTGATCATTACGATACGGTCGGTGCGATTTGGGCAGGGTGATGATGTTGTACAGGTGCAACTGCTTTTGGAAAACGGGGAACATCAGGAGCAGAAAAGTTTGATACTGACTGTGGAACAGTATTGCGAGCTTCATCCTTCCAAGGGTGTGATCTCGGAAGAGATGTATGACCAGTTGGAGTCTGCCGACGAGTTTTGTCGCGCATTGCGTGCGGGAGAATCTTTATTGTCTTACGGTTCCAATTCGGCTCAAATGTTGGTACGAAAATTGTTACAGCGAGGATATTCGCGTGATACGGCAATGCGTGCGGCAGACTGCTTGGTACAGAATGGCGTGATTGACGAGGTACGGGATATGCATCGTGAAGTTGAAAAATGTTTACGTAAATTGTGGGGCGCAAGACGTATTCGTACACAGTTGTGGAGTCGCGGGTTTGGCAAGGAAGCATTATCGGAATTGCCGATGCTGTTGGAAGAGGTTGATTTTGTTTGGAATTGCACCGAATGGATCCGAAAACATTACGGCACACTTCCGAGTGATGCCGATGAACAACGGCGTATGATGGCGGCACTGTCCCGATACGGATATTCTGTTCATGAGATTCGAGCGGCGATCCGCTCTTTGCAAGAGTGAGCACTTTTCTGCTTTTTGAATTTGGAATCGGCTGAAGATTCGTCAGATCTTCAGCCGATTTTTGCGTCGGTTACTTTGTTTGTTGCGGACGAAGTGTTTTTAACACAGATTTGAATAGGAATGCTGCCACGGGAGCAAATAGCAGACCGATCAATCCGAATAAGCAAAATCCGATATAACCGGCAAACAATGTGAGAAACGGATGCAACCCAAGCCGTTTTCCCAACAAACGGGGTTCTGCCACTTGACGAAACAACTCAATGATGAGGTAGAGAATGAGCAGACCGAATCCGGAATAAAATTGTTGTTGCAGTAGCTGAAGGATTGCCCACGGAATGAGCACGGTACCGACACCGATGACCGGGAGCAGATCGGCAATTGCAATCAAAATGGCAAGGAGCCATGCGTAGTCGATGCCGAGAATCAAAAATCCGATCAACAGAATGGAAAATGTAAGCAACAGCAATACAAAATATGTTTTGAGATAGCTCCACGCGAGGTTCCGCATTTGATTCAGAAAATACGGAATCTTTTTTTGCAATTTCATCGGTAGAAGTGCGGTCAAGTTGATGGCGATGCGTTCCCCGTCGATGCAAAAGTAAAATCCGGATAGAACGGTTACAACGGTTGTAAAGAAAAAATGCGGTAATGAAGATGCCAAATTTCCGATCCATTCCGGCAACCGGGAACTGACCGTGGTGAGACAGCCGGCGATGAGATCATACGCCATTTGATACAAATCTGTTTGTCCGTTTGAATTTTCACGATGAAATCTGCCGAATGGGGAATGTGCGGTCAACCATTGGAGTCCTTTTTCCAAAGTTTGCGCCAAATGATCGTCGGATAGGAGTTGTTCCAAGAAGCCGCCGAGTTCGGTCAACAATCGGAATGCGGAAACCCATACGCCCCATGCACCGAGCAGTAAGATGGCGGTCAACAGGAAAGCGGAACACAGTCGAAATGGTAATTTGCATTTTTTTGAAAGCTTTTTTGCTGTCGGTCGTACAAACAGTGAAATGATCCATGCGACAAAAAACGGAAGTAAGGGCGGTAGTACAAATCGAAAGATCAGATAGCAGAGTCCTGTTCCGAACAATAGGCAAAAAAGTATGGCGGCAATGCGTTCCCATCGGATTTTTTCCATTTCGTTCCCCCGTTTCCGTATTGTTTGTTACCAACATATCCGCTCGGATTGTAAATTATTTCTCAATATGGCTGAAAAGCTTGACAAAACGCTCTTTTTTTGCTACAATGATGGAAATGTATTGGAAAGGAATTTGTTTGAAGATGAAAAAAATGAATGAAACAAAACAATTGGAAAAGCGAAAATGCGAAAATCGTTTGATGTGGATCATTTTTGCCGGATTTGCAGGAATTGCAGTTCTTGCGGCAGTGATCGTTTTTTTGATGCAATCGGGAAATTCACCGCAATCGGATACGCCGCCGCAGATGGAAGAATTGGATTTTTCGGAAAAAGAGCTTTCTTGTTTTGAAGAAACAGATCAAAAGACCGAGTATGTCAAACTTACGGTTTCCTGGACAAACCACTTGAATGAAACCTATACCGATGACATTGTGATTCGGTTATATTCCGATGTTGCCCCCATTACGGTTCGGAATTTTCAAAAATTGGTTGGAGAGGGTTTCTATGACGGAAAGATCTTTCACCGTGTGATCCAAAACTTCATGATTCAAGGCGGCGGATTCGACCAAAACGGAATGCAGGACATTACGGCGTCTGTGATCAAAGGAGAGTTTTCCTCCAACGGTGTGGAGAATCACCTCAGTCATATTCGCGGAGTTGTTTCCATGGCGCGCACAACTGTCAAGGATTCAGCTTCTTCGCAATTCTTTATTGTACAAAAAACAAGCGAATATTTGGACGGAGAATATGCTGCATTCGGATTTGTCGTTTATGGAATGGATACTGTCGATGCGATTGCTGCATTGGAAACCAATTCATCCGACAAACCTTTGGAAAACGTGGTCATTGATTCGGCAAAGTTTGTCAAATTAAAATAATGGGAGAAGCTAAAAAAGCAGTTCTTTGCATTCGGCAAAGAGCTGCTTTTTT
>CAZUYA010000041.1:0-8759 GCA_964624685.1 uncultured Ruminococcus sp.
TTGAAACAAGACCTGAAATGGTAGATGCAGAACATAAAGTGAACCATTTGATGATTAGTCCGGATGGAAGTCGTTTTATGGTTCTTCACCGTTGGTTCAAAAACAAGGTAAAATATACCCGTTTGATAACTTGTAATATGGACGGGAGCGAACTGTATAATCTCAGTGATGATGATTTTGTGTCACATTGCTGTTGGAAGAATGATCAAGAAATTCTTTCTTACTTAAATAAAAAAGATTTCGGAAAAGGATATTATCTGCTAAAAGATCAGACGCAAACGTATCAACGCCTATGGAAACAATTGGCACATGACGGTCACCCTACATATTCACCGGACGGTAAGTATGTTGTAACGGATACTTATCCGGACAGAAAGCGAATCCAATCACTTTACATGATGAATGAAAAAAAAGTCATGAGGATTGCACGCGTTTTTTCACCGTTTAAGTATGGCGGAGATACGAGATGCGATTTGCATCCGAGATGGAGCCGCGATGGAAAACAAATTTGTTTTGATGCTTCATTCGGTGGAAAACGGTCGATCTGTTGTGTCAATACAGACGTTTTTGCGAAAGAGAAAAAAAGCAAAAAAAACGTTTCTCCGATTCCTTCCAAACCGTTGGTCAGTGTCGTGATTCCATGTTATAATTGCGCTGATTTTATTGAAGAAACGCTGGAATCGTTGGAAAATCAGACGTTCGGCGATTTTGAAGTTGTATGTGTCAACGACGGATCGACAGATCGCACATTGGAGATTTTACGTGCATGGGAAAGAAAAGGAACTTTGTACATGCGGATCATCGATCAACCCAACGGAGGGGTCAGTAAAGCGAGAAATCGAGGGGTTGCGGAAGCGTGTGGCAAATACATCATGTTTTTGGATGCCGATGATATGTATCATGAAGAAATGATGGAACGTTTGGCGGATGCGGCGGAAAAGCATCGGGCGGATGTTGCGTATTGCAAATTAAGCCGTAATTATGATACTGTAATGAGTGTTATTTCGGATTCTATGCAATCGACATCGGAAACGCAAACAGAAGCGATGAATCATTTGCTTTACCAAATGGGGGATTTTGGGTTTTATACGTATCTGTACAAAAAATCCGTTTTAACAGATCATCCATTGCTTTTTGATGAAAATACTCGATATGGAGAAGACAGAGAATATAATTGGAAGTATCTGTGTCATTGTACAGCGTTTGCGTTTGTTGATCTTCCGTTGTATTATTATCGTGTTAATCCTGCTTCTGCTACAAAACAATCGGCAACATGGCGAAAGACGGATTTGTTGATTTCTGTAAAACGCACAGAACAATATTTGTTTGAGCATCATTGTTCTTATGCCGATGAATATGCATCTTATATGTATGGCAGATCCATGTGGGCTGTGGCAAAAACGTTTGCCGTCAGTCATGATAAAGCATTATTTCAACGTTTGCGAAAAGAATATGATGTGCGAACATGCATGAAAAGAACCGCAAAAGATACCAATCGTTTGGTTCGGTTTGCTTCTCGATTGTATCTGATTCATCCGATGTTGTTTTTTAAGATTGTAGGTTTGAAAAAATGATTCTGAATGATTAAACATCAAAGGAGTTCGATTTGTTAGGTTATTTCCTGATACTTGCTTTGACGGTAATTGTCGGTTTGAACGCCGATGTGATTAACCAAAATAAGAAGAATAAAAAATATTTTATCATTTTTGTGTTTGGCATGATGATCCTGTTTGCGGTATTGCGCGGCTATCGTGTTGCAATCGATTACAGCACTCGTGCCACACAAATGAAACTTTTGTTTGACATGAGTTTTTCGGAGGTATTGTCTTACACCGATTCGGTACAAGACGGCGAATATCTTTATACTCTGTTTATTTGGTTGATCTCACGAATCATAAAAGTACCGTGGATGATTAACGGACTTTTGGATATATTTGTTTTGAGTACGTTCGCATGGTTTTTTTACCGATATTCAAAGGATGTGACGTTTGCATCTTTGATGTTCATTGCCTTTGTTTTTACGGCAGCATTGAACATTACCCGACAGTATGTTGCCGTATCTTGCTTTTTGATCGCATTGCATTTTTTGATTCAAAAGAAACCGTTCAAGGCTTTGATCCCTTTGGTTGCTGCCATGTTGATCCATTCCAGTGCAAAATTATTGTTTGCCATCTATATTTTGTATTTTATTGGGTTTCGCATCAACAGAAAAAAGATGATGATCTTCTTCATTGCGGTCGTGGGAGCATTTTTGGCGTTTGATCGGATCGTAGATCTGTTTGTTCAATTGTTTCCGCAATATACATACTACACAAAAAGCGAGTGGGCGGTCGGAACTGTAAGCTTTTCGGTTTTATGGTTGGTGATTTATTTGGCGTTGTTTTTCCTCATGTTTCTTTCGCTTCCGTCTGCCAAATTACAAAATAAAACAAATATGTCGGAGCTGGATGTTTCCGGATTGATTATGGTTTGTTTTATTTTATATGCTGTCATCAGCTTATTGCAATCGCGTATTTGGTTTATCAGCCGTATCAATGCTTACTTCATTTTCGGATATTGTATGATTATTCCGGAAATTTTGGAACGGTTGAAGTTGGAAAAACGAGGAAAGTCCGTGGCAATGTTGTTTTTGAAATGCGGTGTTGCCGTATGGGCGGTGTCTATGTTTTTGCAAAACGGACACGGAATTTTGCCGTATGAATTTATTTGGGAAACTGTATTGTAGGCAGCACACAGGAGGAGAATGGTGTATGTTAATTTCTGTAATTGTTCCGATTTATAAGGTGGAAGATTATTTGCCACGCTGTATTGAGTCAATTATGGGACAAACTTATTCTCATATAGAAATTATTTTAGTGGATGATGGAAGTCCGGATGGGTGTCCTTCTCTTTGTGATGAATATGCCAAATCAGACACGCGTATCAAAGTGATCCACAAAGTGAACGGAGGACTTTCGGACGCAAGAAATGCAGGTTTGCAAGTGGCATCCGGGGAATATGTGATGTTTGTTGATGCGGATGATTATATTGAGCTTGATGTGTGTGAAAAATTGCAAACTTATGCTTTCTCCGAGGCGGATATATTGATTTGTGATGGTATTTCCGAAGGCGGAAATTGCGCGTTAGATCATTTTGATGAAAGTGTTTTTGAAATGACAGGGGAGGAATATTTATATCGCGCCTTGTCTTGCAGAAAATTTCCTGTTGTTGTTTGGATGAATGTATATAGAAAAGCTTTTTTGCAAGAGCAGAAGTTGACATTCAAAAAAGGAATGCTCCATGAAGATGAGGATTTTACGCCACGTGCATTTTTAACTGCCAAAAAAGTGATTCATACAGCTGTTTTTTTCTATCACTATGTTATTCGAGACGGTTCTATTACGCAACAAGCCGACAGAAGAAAAAATGTGGATCACATTTTTTCGATTATGTCTGATTTGCAAAATCTGTATCGAGGGTATGTATATCAAGAGAGAAAATTAAAAAAACTTTTGATTGACTTGACTGTTAGGAAATATTTGTTTTCTTATTATGATGCTCAGGCATGGAGATATGAAAAGCAATATACGCATAAAATATTTTGCTTAAAAAATTCAAAGAGTATGTCAACTTTTTTACAGAGCGTTTGTTTTTGTCTCAACCCACACTTATTTTGTTACCTCAAAATGAAATTAACAAACAGATAATTTGATAATAAAGAGGTCATTTATGGAAGATAGAAAAGAAAATATAAAGGTATCTGTCATTTGTTTGGCTTACAATCATGAAAACTATATCAGAAAAATGCTTGACGGTATAGTACATCAACAAGCGGACTTTTTGTACGAGCTGTTGATTCACGATGATGCTTCCACGGATAAGACCGCTGAAATTATTCGTGAATATCAACAAAAATATCCGAGTATTGTAAAACCGATCTATCAAGAAGTCAATCAATATTCTCAAAGGATTCCGATCATTAAAACATTTCTCCTTCCTCTTGCAAAAGGTCAGTATGTTGCTTTTTGTGAAGGGGATGACTATTGGTGTGATGACCATAAATTACAGGCACAAGTGGATTATATGGAAACGCATCGCGAATATCCTTTTTGTACGCATTATGTGTCATGTATTAATCAAGAGGGGGGTCCTTTGAATTGTGCCTTCCCTTCATATAAACCGGCTACGAACGAAATTACTTTACATGATTTAGTGAACGAAGAATTTCGTAAGGAAAAATGGTTTTTGCATATTAACAGTTATCTGATCCGTGCCGAAATTTATCGCAATTATATGAATGATAAACCTGATTTCGCAAAGTCATTTTACCGAATCGGCGATTTGCCTTTAACGCTTTATTTGTTGTCTTTGGGAAGCGGTGGTTTTTTGCACCGTTCCATGTCTTGCTATAGAATGTTAAGCGGCGGTGTCATGAGCAAATTGACAGCAAATAAAGATTTTGCGGTGAAAGTTGCAGAAGGAAAAGCGGAAGGATTACAAAAATTCAATGAATATACCGATTGTGCTTATCAACGGGAGATAGATTATGCGATTTGTGCCGAAGAAGTTCGGATTTGCTTTTTGAAGAAAGACTATAAATCTTTGCGGAAAAGAAAATATTTTAACTATATTTTCAGAACAAAGAAATTGAAGCGCATCATTTTGTTTATTGTTGCAGTTTGTTTTCCGAATCTTTTGTCACATGATGATGCAAAGTCATCTTAACCCATAGGGAGTTTTTATTACAATGGAATCAACTGTTTCTGCTTTAACTTGGAAACTCTTTGAACGTTTCGGTGTTCAGGGGACGCAATTTGTTTTGCAAATTATTTTGGCGCGGATATTGGATCCGGAACATTACGGAACACTGTCGCTCATGGTTATATTTACCACTTTGGCAAATGTATTTATTCAAAGCGGATTGAATACTGCGTTGATTCAAAACAAGGATGTTGATGAAGACGACTATTCCACGGTGTTTTGGATCTCTTTGGGCATTGCAGGTGTGTTGTACGGTGTCATCTTTGCAACCGCTCCGTTGATCGCGTCTTTTTACGAAATGCCGGATCTTGTGGCACCGTTGCGCGTGTTGGCGTTGATGTTGTTTCTGGGGGCATTGAATTCCGTTCAACTGGCAAAAGTCAGTCGGGAAATGCAATTTCAAAAGGTTTTTATCAGCAATATCGGTGCGGTTTTGACCTCCGGTGTCGCGGGAATCGTCATTGCTTGCTTGGGCGGCGGCTTGTGGGCGTTGGTTGCGCAAAGTATGTTGTACACGTTTGTCGTTTGCATCATCATGCGCTTTACGGTACGCTTGCGGTTACGGTTCATCTGTAATGTCAAGCGGCTCAAAGTTTTGTTTTCCTTCGGTTGGAAGTTGCTGGTCTCCAATTTGATTGATACCGTTTATCAAGATTTGCGGAGTTTGGTTATCGGAAAAAAATACGACAGCTCGACATTGGGGTATTACAATCGCGGAAAACAGTTCCCGCAATTTATCATCAATGCGGTCAACAGCTCGGTTCAATCTGTCATGTTGCCTGCCATGTCGGCAAAACAAGATGATAAGAAGCAAATCAAAACGATGATGCGCAATTCGATTACGCTCAGTGCATATGTGATTTTTCCGATGATGGCTGGATTGGCAGGGGTTGCCACTCCGTTGGTTCGATTGTTGCTGACGGATAAATGGTTGCCGGCGGTTCCTTATATGCGAATCTATTGCTTTACGTTGGCTTTTTACCCGGTTCATTCCTGCAACTTGCAGGCGATCAATGCCATGGGGCGGAGTGACATTTTTTTGAAGTTGGAAGCTGTCAAAAAGACCTTGGGGCTGTGTACGCTCCTCTTTGCGGTTTTCTGCTTTGATTCTCCGATTGCCATTGCATTGACGGGGACGTGTTCCACGCTTATCAATTGTTTTGTGAATGCTTACCCAAATAAGAAATTGGTCGGGTATTCCTATTTTGAACAAATGCGCGATATTTTGCCTTCGTTTGCGGCATCTGTTGTGATGTTGGGCGGAGTCCTTTTGTTGGGTCTGTTACCGCTTTCGTCGATTTTGCTGTTGGTCGTGCAGATCTTTGCCGGGATTTTGATCTATCTTGCCATTTCCGTTTTGTTCAAACCGAAGCCGTTTATGCTTTTGTTGCAGACTGTGAAAAAAATGTTCCACAAAAAGAAAGAGGAGGCATAATCCGATGCCAGAAAAAAAGAAGATCTTGCTTCTCGGAGGTTCCGCGCAACAAGTGGTTGCCATTGACACCGCAAAACGTTTGGGGTATGAAACCATCCTGTGTGATTATTTGACGGACAACCCCGGTCAATATCATGCCGATCGGTTCTACCTTATCAGCACAACGGATAAAGAGGCAATCTTGCAGGTTGCGAAGCAGGAAAACATCGACGGAATTTTGGCTTATGCTTCCGATCCGGCTGCTCCCACTGCCGCTTATGTGGCTGAACAGATGGGATTGCCTTCCAATCCATATGAATCCGTTGAAATTCTATGCAACAAGGATCGATTTCGTCGTTTTTTGAAAGCGGAAGGATTTGCGACGCCGACTGCCAACGGTTATACTTCGGTGGAAGAGGCATTGCTTGATACAGATCGGTTTCGTTTGCCTGTGATTGTAAAGCCTGTTGATTCTTCCGGCAGTAAAGGGGCAACGGTTTTGCATTCTTGGGATGCTTTTCGGCAAGCTTTGGAATTTGCTTTTTCCTTTTCACGCGGAAAACGTGTGATCGTGGAAGAGTTTATTGAAAAAAAGCATCCGTATTTGATCGGAGGCGATCTGTTTGTTGTGAACGGAAAAATTTCATTGTGGGGATTGTTGAATTGTCATCGTGATGCGCGTGTCAATCCGTTGGTTCCCGTCGGAAAAAGCTATCCTTTGCTATTGGAATCGCAGGATGTTCGGCTCGTTCATGAGACGTTGCAGCGGTTGGTCGATCGATTGCAAATCCGAAACGGTGCCATGAATATCGAGGCGGTGATCGATAAAACCAACCGCGTTTGGCTGATCGACGTAGGTCCGCGCAACGGAGGGAATATGATTCCGGATCTTTTGGGGATGATCTTCCGCGTCGATCTGGTGGAGTTGACCGTTCGTGCATCGATGGGAGAGCCGATTGCATTGCAACCGCGCAACGATATTTGTTTTTATGCCACCTGCAATTTGCACAGTACATGTAACGGTGTTTTTGAACGTGTTTCGATTTCTCCGGAATTGGAGCAGAATGTTGTCAGACAGTGCATCTATAAAAAGAGCGGGGATCCGGTCGAATACTTTGACAATGCTTCCAAAGCTTTGGGGATTCTGTTCTTGAAATTTGAATCAAAAACAGAACAACGCCAAAAATTGGAATCTATCAATGATCTCATACAGATCTGCTTAAAGAACAATCAATCTTGATAAGGAAATATACAGATATGAAAGAAATCGGCGGATATTTTGGCTTGGAACCCTTGGGGAGCGGTCAAGAGTATTATCCGGATCTCATTGCTGTAAACAATGCAAGGAATGCATTGGTTTACTTGCTTCGAGCGCGGAATATCAAAAAGTTGTATATCCCGCATTTTCTCTGTGATTCCGTTTCGGCTGTGTGTGAGAGAGAAGGCTGTGCTTATGAATATTATTCCATCGACAAGCATTTTTTACCGATTTTCAACCATTCTCTCGCGGAACGGGAATATTTGTATGTCGTCAATTATTACGGACAATTGACAGACGAATGGATCACGGCTTGTAAAAAACAATATTGCAATGTGATTTTGGATCATGTGCAGGCGTTCTTTCAAAAGCCGGTGTTTGGGGTGGATACCGTTTATTCTTGCCGCAAATTTTTCGGAGTCCCGGATGGCGGTTATGTTGCAACGACGGCAATTTATGAGGTTGCATTGCCGCAGGATTCTTCCAAGGATCGGATGAAGCATGTTCTCGGTCGGTTTGAAGGAAGTGCATCGGACTATTATTCGGATTTTAAGGCAAATGATCGTTCATTTGCAACCGTTGAATTGCGTAGCATGTCGAATTTGACTCACAATTTGCTCGGTGCCGTGGATTATGAAGCCGTGCGGCAAAAAAGAAATGAAAATTATGCGATTTTGAAGGAATGCTTGGAGTCTTGGAATCCGTTGTCACTCCGTGTTCCGGACGGTGCTTATGCGTATCCGTTTTATTGCGCAAACGGAATGGAAGTCAAAAAAAGACTTGCCGAAAAAAAGATATTTGTTGCGACGTTATGGCCGAATGTATTGCAGTTTGACAACTGTCAATTGGAAAAAGATTATACTGAAAATATTTTGCCGTTACCCTGCGATCAAAGATATGATGCTGAAGATATGCGGTATGTGGCGCGAGAGGTGTTGAAATGTATAAATTAAGGGAATTGAAACGTGAAGATATGAAAAAGATCAATCAATGGCGAAACGATCCCGATTTGATTGCTTACTTGGGTGCGCCGTATCGGTTTATCAACGAGGATGTTGACAGTGATTGGTATGAAAAATATATGCACCAACGAAACAATTCCGTTCGATGCGTCATCGTTGATTCGGAACATGAGAACGATGTGTTGGGGCTGATCAGCTTGTTGAACATCAATTATATCAATCGAAGCGGGGAATTGCACATTATGATCGGCGATTCCGAAAATCGCGGAAAGGGAATCGGCACATTTGCAGTGCGTGCGATGATTGCACATGCGTTTCAAAATTTGAATTTGCGCCGCATTGAATTGGGCGTTTTGGAAACCAATCTTTCGGCTTTGCGATTGTA
>CAZUYA010000041.1:8859-17871 GCA_964624685.1 uncultured Ruminococcus sp.
AGTTCAATAGGAGGCAAATATGCCAATCAATGTAACACGTTCCTCAATGCCGGATTTTGAGGAATATTGTAATGAAATTAAGGAGCTGTGGGACAGTCGTTGGCTGACCAATATGGGAGTCAAGCATCGTCAATTGCAATCTGCGTTGGAAGACTACCTACAGGTTCCGCATGTGACACTTTATACCAACGGACATTTGGCGTTGGAAAATGTACTTGAGGCAATGAACTTTCCAAAGGGAAGTGAAGTGATTACCACACCGTTTACGTTTGCATCCACTACACATGCAATCGTCAGATGCGGTTTTACGCCGGTTTTTTGTGATGTCAACGATGTGGATTACACGATGGATGTGACGAAAATAGAAGCGTTGATTACGCCCGCAACGGTTGCCATCGTTCCCGTACATGTTTACGGAAATCTGTGCGATGTTGAAGCAATTCAAAAAATTGCCGACAAGCATGGATTGAAGGTGATTTACGATGCGGCACATGCTTTTGGCGTAACCTATCGCGGGAAAAGTTCCGCGTGTTTCGGGGACGCTTCCATGTTTAGTTTTCATGCTACGAAAGTGTTCAACACCATTGAGGGCGGTGCCGTGACCTATTCCGATGATGCATTGGTTCCCGTGTTGAATGACCGCAAAAACTTTGGATTGCATACACCGGAAGAAGGGCTTTATGTTGCCGGAAATGCGAAAATGAATGAGTTTCAAGCGGCAATGGGAATTTGTAATTTACGGCATTTGGAAGATGAAATTGCCAAACGTGCGCAGGTGGTTGCACACTACCGTGAACGGTTGGGTGGGATCGATGGCATTCGCCTTTGTCCCGAACAGGAAGGCGTCAAGTCCAACTACGCATATTTCCCGGTTGTCTTTGACGGATCGTTTGATTCACGTGACGAGGTATTTGAACGGTTAAAAGCCTCGGATGTCATTGCACGCAAATATTTTTCGCCGTTGACGAACAGTTTCGCTTGCTATCGTGATCTTCCGACAGCCGGGGTTGAGAAAACGCCGGTGGCACAGCGTTTGGCAGAATCTGTGTTGACCTTGCCGTTGTATGCAGATCTGTCTGCGGAAGCCGTTGATTTGATTTGCGATTTGATTTTGCAAAAATAAAGACAGATGTATTAAGATTCAGGAGGATGAATTATGAAGGGGATCATTTTGGCAGGGGGAAAGGGAACTCGCCTCTATCCGATGACAAAGGCGGTGTCCAAACAATTGCTCCCGATTTATGATAAGCCGTTGATTTATTATCCTTTGTCTGTGTTGATGTTGGGAGGAATCAGAGAGATCCTCGTGATTTCCACTCCGGAGGATACGCCGGTCTATGAAAAGCTTCTCGGCGACGGACGACAGATCGGGCTTTCCATTACATACCGTGTTCAGGAGACACCGCGCGGACTGGCAGATGCGTTTATCCTTGGGGAATCTTTTATCGGCGATGACAGTGTTTGCTTGATTTTGGGCGATAATGTGTTCTACGGACAGGATATGACACGCGTGTTGCGCCGCGCCATGGCGCGAGAGACAGGGGCAACCATCTTCGGATATCCCGTCAAAGATCCGCGTGCCTTTGGTGTCGTTGAATTTGACAGTACACGCAAAGTGATTTCCATTGAGGAAAAACCGGAACATCCGAAGTCCAATTATGCGGTTCCTGGATTATATTTTTATGACAATCGTGTTGTGGAGATCGCAAAACATGTCAAGCCGTCTGCACGCGGTGAGATTGAAATTACCGCCATCAACAATGCATACCTTGAGATGGGAGAGTTAAACGTTTGTTTATTGGGACGCGGGATGGCATGGTTGGATACCGGAACGCCGGAAGGAATGTTGAAGGCGGCTCAATTTGTCCGTGCCGTGCAGGATACGCAAGGATTTTATATTGCTTGCATTGAAGAAATTGCATGGAGACGCGGATTTATTACCACGGAAACCCTTTTGAATATTGGTGAGAGTTTGCGGATGACCGAATACGGTCAGTACCTCATTTCTCTTGCAAAGGAGGCAAAAAAATGACGATATTGGTAACAGGCGGTGCCGGATTTATCGGTTCCAATTTCATATACTATTTGTTGCAGGAACATCCGGAGGATCGTGTTGTATGCGTGGATTGTCTGACTTATGCGGGCAATCTTTCCACGTTGTCGGAAGCATTGCAAAATCCGAAGTTCCGTTTTTGTAAAATCAACATTTGCGATCGTTCCGGTATCGAACAAATTTTTGAAGAAGAACATCCGGATGCGGTGGTCAATTTTGCCGCCGAAAGTCACGTGGATCGTTCCATTGAAAATCCGGAAGTGTTTTTGCAAACCAATATTTTGGGAACACAAGTGATGATGGATGCCTGTCGAAAATACGGAATGACACGCTATCATCAGGTTTCTACGGATGAAGTGTACGGGGATCTTCCGTTGGATCGCCCCGATCTCTTTTTCACAGAGACGACGCCCATTCATACCAGCAGTCCTTACAGTGCTTCCAAAGCCGGTGCCGATTTGTTGGTGCTGGCTTATCACCGCACCTACGGACTTCCGGTCACGATCAGCCGTTGTTCCAATAACTACGGTCCGTATCATTTCCCGGAAAAATTGATTCCGCTGATGATTGCCAATGCTTTGAACGATCGCCCGTTGCCCGTTTACGGGACAGGGGAGAATGTGCGGGATTGGTTGTATGTGGAAGATCATTGCAGAGCAATTGATCTGATCTTACGCAAAGGTCGCATCGGCGAGGTCTACAATGTGGGCGGTCACAATGAAATGTCGAATCTTGCAATCGTAAAATTGATTTGTCAAAAACTCGGCAAATCGGAAAGTTTGATTACGTATGTAACGGATCGCAAAGGACATGATCTGCGGTATGCGATCGATCCGACCAAAATTCATACGGAATTGGGATGGTTGCCGGAGACAAAATTTGCCGACGGAATCGAAAAAACGATTGCATGGTATTTGTCGCATAGGGAATGGTGGGAAACAATTCTTTCCGGTGAATATCGGATGTATTATCAAAAAATGTACGGGGGCAAGTTATGAATTGCTTGGAACAGTTTGAAAAGCTCTATCGAAGGGAGCCGGAATTTACGGCATTTACGCCGTATCGTATTTGTCCGTTGGGTGCACACAGCGATCATCAGCTTGGCAAAATTACCGGATTCGCAATTGACAAGGGAATTCATATGGCATACGGTCCAAAGCAAAACGGTGTTGTGGAAATTCAATCCATGCAGTTTGAAGGGCGCGCGCAATGGCATGTTGCGGGAACACCGGAAGTGAAGCAGAATGATTGGGCGGATCATTTACGTGGCGCAACCATCGCATTAAACAATCGGTATCCTTTACGCATTGGATTGTGCGCTGTACTGGACGGAGAGTTACCCATCGGCGGATTATCGTCTTCGGCGGCTGTGATTATCACATTTTTATCGGCTTTATGCGCCATGAATCACATTCATTTGACGGAGACGGAGTTGATCTATATTGCCCAAGAGGCTGAAAACAAATATGTCGGTGTCTCTTGCGGGAAATTGGATCAAAGCTGTGAAGTTTACTGTCGCAAAGACCATTTGCTGTATATGGATATGTTGGATGACAGCTATGAACTCATTCCGATGAATCCATGTATGAAGCCCTATAAAATCGCTGTATTTTTCAGTGGCTTGGAACGTTCTTTGGCAAGTTCCAAATTCAATATGCGTGTGGATGAATGCCGCAGTGCGGCATATGCGCTCAAGGCGTTTGCCGGGATGGAATACGGAAAATACGAGGAGACCTATTTGCGGGATGTTCCTTACGAGGTCTATCTGAACTACCGGGATCGGCTTCCGGATCCTTGGAGACGGCGTGCGGAACATTGGTACACCGAGTTTGATCGCGTGCAAAAAGGAGTTGCCGCGTGGCGTCGCGGGGATTTGGAAACGTTCGGACGCCTTTCTTTTGAGAGCGGAAAATCTTCCATTTGCAATTATGAGACAGGTTCGGTTGAGTTGCAAAAGTTGTATGAGATCATGACGGAGACGGACGGAATTTACGGCGGTCGTTTTTCCGGTGCCGGATTTAAGGGGTGCTGTATGGCATTGATTGATCCGTCTTTTGAGGAGTCTATTACCACACGTGTGGAACAAAAATATTTGGAAGCGTTTCCGCATTTGAAAGGAAAATATTCGGCACATATCTGTAACAGTGCCGACGGGGTAAAATTATGAAATGCTTGATTTTAGCGGCAGGATATGCAACGCGCCTCTATCCACTGACCGAGAATTTTCCAAAGCCGTTGTTAAAGGTAGGGGAAAAGACAATCCTCGATTGGTTGGTTGACGATATTGATACCCTTGGTGCCGTGGACGAATATATTGTGATTTCCAATCATAAATATGTGTCTCATTTTGAATCGTGGGCATCCGAGAAAACACAACACATTACGGTTTTGGATGATGGGACGGAATCAAACGAAACTCGACTCGGTGCGGTCAAAGATATTTTGTTTGCAATTGATCGGTTGCGGTTGAATGACGAGCTTTTGGTGATTGCAGGAGACAATGTATTGGACTTTAGTTTGACGCGTTTGATTTCTTATGCCCGTGAAAAACAAACTTCCTGTATCATGCGGTATTATGAAGCCGATGAACAGCGGTTACGCAAGTGCGGTGTCGTTCAAATCGATGAAAATGACCGTGTTGTGTGCATGGAGGAAAAGCCGAAGTCCCCCAAATCGCACTGGTGTTGCCCTCCGTTTTACTATTATACGAAATCGGATGCGGCTTTGGTGCAACAGGGAATCGAGGAAGGATGCGGAACGGATGCGCCGGGAAGCTATATTGCGTGGCTTTGTTCGCAGGTTCCCGTTCATGCCATGGAGATGCCCGGAAAAAGATATGACATTGGGAATTTGAAAAGCTATGAAACGGTACAAAAGGAGTATCACGGAATATGTTGACACCGAATATTGATTTGCGAGGACGTACTGTGTTGGTAACGGGTGCAGCCGGATTCATCGGTTCCAATCTTGTCATGGAGCTTTTGCGGAGCGTGGAACCGATTCATGTGGTCGGCATCGACAACATGAACGATTATTATTCTCCTGCTCTCAAAGAATATCGTTTGAAGGAGATCGAGCGGCTGTCCTCACGGCATCCGACTTCCAAGTGGACGTTTATCAAAGGAAATTTGGCAGACCGCACGTTGATCGAGCATTGCTTTTCCGAGTACGGTTTTTCGGTTGTCGTCAATCTGGCGGCACAAGCAGGTGTTCGGTATTCCATCACCAACCCGGATGTTTATATGGAAAGTAATATCATTGGATTTTATAATATTTTGGAGGCTTGCCGTCGGTATCCTGTGGAACATTTGGTTTATGCTTCCAGCTCCAGTGTGTACGGTTCCAATCAAAAAATTCCGTATTCCACAGAGGATCCGGTAGATCATCCGGTCAGCTTATATGCCGCTACCAAAAAAAGCAATGAGTTGATGGCACATGCTTATTCCAAGTTGTATGATATTCCGTCTACCGGATTGCGTTTCTTTACGGTTTACGGACCTGCCGGAAGACCGGATATGGCTTATTTTGGTTTTACCAATCGGTTATTGAAAGGAGAAACCATTCAAATTTTCAATTTCGGTCATTGCAAACGGGATTTTACCTATGTGGACGATATTGTTACGGGTGTGAAGCTTGTGATGCAAAGCGCACCGGAGAAGCAAAAAGGAGAGGACGGACTTCCTGTGCCGCCCTATCGTGTATATAATATCGGAAACAATCATCCGGAAAATTTATTGGATTTTGTGGACATTTTGCAACAAGAATTGATTCGTGCCAAAGTTTTGCCGGCAGACTATGATTTTGAAGCACACAAGCAGTTGGTTCCCATGCAACCGGGCGACATTCCCGTAACTTATGCCGATACTTCGGCACTGGAACGTGATTTCGGTTTTCGTCCGCAAACGCCTTTACGCGAGGGCTTGCGTCGATTTGCCGAATGGTATCATACATTTTATCAACAATGACCGATCAAGCGGTTCCAATGCCGATCATTCGGTTCTCAAACGAGCCGGATTTCAAAGATTGAGAGGAAAACACTATGGAAACGACGACAGAGATTTTCTTTGCTTGCATCCGTTCGGCTGTTTGCGAGAAACCGTGCGATCAAACCGTTTCGGACAATTTTCATCCCGATTTGCTTCCGAGTCTATACGCACTCGCATCCTCGCACGACATGGCGCACATTGTTGCGGCAGAATTGGATCGTCTCGGTTTGTTAGGGGAGGATACCGTATCTGCCGCATTGCAAAAAAAGCGGATGTTGGCGATCTATCGGTACGAGCAACTTCGATATACGTTGGAGAACCTTTGCCGTGTTTTGGAAGAGCATCAAATTCCGTTTCTTCCTTTGAAAGGGGCGGTGATGCGTTCACTGTATCCGGAACCTTGGATGCGTACCAGTTGTGATATTGATATTTTGGTGCATGAAAGCAATCTTTCCGAGGTCGTGGAGCTTTTGAAGGAAAAGCTGACTTGCAAAACGGAAAAAAGAAGTACCCATGATGTATCTCTGTTCACGGAAAGCGGTGTTCACATTGAACTGCATTATCATTTGGTAGAAGATGGAAAAGCCTTGCGGGCGGCTGATTTTTTGAGTCGGATATGGGAACACACCGAATCGGTGCCGCAGTGTATTTGGCAAAAACGAATGACGGATAGCGCGTTTTACTTTTATCATATTGCACATATGGTTAAGCACTTTGAAGAGGGGGGATGCGGGATTCGTCCGTTTGTGGATCTTTGGCTTTTGAATCGGCAGATGGGAAATATCGAAAAAGAGCAGTGTCAAGAATTTTTGCGTCAATCGGGATTATCGACTTTTGCCAAATATGCCGAGGAAGTGGCACAGATGTGGTTGGATGGCATTCCGGCAAGCGATGTCGGACAGCAATTTGGAGATTTGATTCTTTGTTCCGGAGTCTATGGAAAAGCGGAGAATCGTGAAGCTTTGGAGTATGCGCGTCGCGGTGGAAAATGGAATTGGTTTTGGACTCGCTTTTTTCTTCCTTACGATTCTTTGAAAACACAGTATCCCGTTTTGATTCGACACAAATGGTTGCTACCGGTTTGTCAAGTGCGTCGGTGGTGTCGGTTGTTGTTTGGCGGTAAAGCAAAACGTTCAGCACAAAAAATCCGATTGATACAAACGATGTCGGCAGATCAGAAGAAAAGTGCGGAAACCTTGTTGAGGTCGTTAAAGTTGTAAAGAACGGGGCAATTGGATATTCAATGAATCCATTCCGCAAAAGATCAAGAGGATTTTGAAATGATAAAGAAACAAACATTATGTTCAATCAGATGGATCGCATTGATCGTTGTAATTTGTATTTTGTCTTCCGGGATCGGTTTTTTTCTTCAGCGCGGCGATGTTCGGTTCTTGCTTTTTCGTGCTTTGCATGCAAATGGGGAACCGGATCTTTGCGAATTTGATGCGAACGAACTTTTTTGTGAAGTTTGGACAGAAGCAAATTTGCTTGCTGACGAGCGGGTGACGCTTACTCGTTCATTGATGTTGATCAACGAATCTCATCCGTTACCGGAAGACTATCAACCGCTTTTGACGAATTACAACGGTGCGTTGATGTATCCGCCGATGGTAGAGCCATACGTTGCTTTGCGCAATGCCGTGCAAGAAAAAACGGGAATTCGAATCTATGTTTCCAGCGATTATCGTACTGCCGAGGAACAAAAAGATATTTTGACGGACAGTGCGGACGGAATTGCCGCGCAAATCGGATGTAGCGAACATGAGGCGGGGTTGGCTTTGGATGTGTATGCACCGTATTTTTCCGGGATGGATTTTTTGAAATCTTCAGCCGGTCGTATGGTCAATCGGGTATGTGGGGAATACGGCTATATCATTCGTTACGAGCGCGGCAAAGAGTCGATTACGGGAATTTCCTATGAACCGTGGCATTTGCGTTATGTCGGTGTGCCGCATGCTGAGATTATGGCGGACAGTCGGTTGACATTGGAAGAATATCTGGAACAATTGACTCCCGAGGTATGGTATGCGCACGGCAACTATCTGATTTTGCGAACCGCGAAGGAGAGTGTTGCATTGCCGCAACAGTGGGAACGATTGGAAATTTCACCGGATAATACCGGGTATCGCGTTTTGACACTGAAAGTCGGTATGGCATGAGATTTGATCGGAATGAAAAAACGGAAAATCATAAAAAAATGCAAAAAAAGACTTGACATTCAATGATTTTCATGTTATAATAATATGCCGCTTGAAAAGGGCTTTGCAAAGTGTACCCAACGGTACCGCCCGTGTTCAGCGAGTCTATCAGAAAGAGAGGTGCTTTTCGTGTTTGCAATCATCGAAACCGGCGGAAAGCAGTACAAGGTAGTCGAGCAAGATATTATTTTTGTGGAAAAGCTCGATGTCAACGAAGGAGAAGAGATCGTTCTCGACAGCGTTAAGGCATTGTCTAATGACAACGGCTTTAAGGTGGGGGCTCCCAACGTAGACGGTGCCAAAGTCACTGCCAAGGTTCTGAAAAACGGTAAGAACAAGAAAATCTACGTTTTGAAGTACAAAGCTAAGAAGAACGAGAAGAAGAAGATCGGTCACAGACAGCCGTACACCAAGTTGCAGATCGTCAAGATCGAGGGCTGATTGTTTCAAAAAGCATGACAAAGATCGTGTTTTTCAGAAGCGGCGGTGTGTTCTATGGTTTTGAGGAACAGGGACATACCGGTTATGGCGAGGCAGGGGACGATATTTTATGCGCCGCCATCTCGTCCATGACAATGTTTTTAATCAATACCATTGAAGTTGCATATGCTTCCTCTGTCGATTACAGCATCGAAGAGGGAGATACTCGGATTCGTGTTTGCGCAAAAGCCGCATTGCCGGAGTTTGAAGCAGACGATTACAAGCGATATGCGGTTTCCGGTATTATGATGGGGTATTACTGCCAATTGAGCGATATGCTGGAAGAATATGCGGA
>CAZUYA010000042.1:0-17493 GCA_964624685.1 uncultured Ruminococcus sp.
GTAAAAGAGCGACTGCAAAATCAACTGTGCGCCAAAAAAGATCGGATGTCCGTTGAAGACACATGATCTTCCCGTCACCTTGCTGATTCTATCAGCATATTGAAATTTTTCTGCCCGGATGCTTCCTTCATTTTGGAGCTTCCTCCGAACCGAAGCCTCCCCTGTAGGGGAGGGAAGCCATGCAAAAGCATGGCGGGAGGGGTTTCTTCTGGAGAATTGTAATTTTTTAGAGAAAACCCTTCCGTCACCTAACGGTGCCACCTCCCCTACAGGGGAGGCTCCGGTGCGACGGAAACTTCAAACAGGGGAGGCTCCGGTCGGCAGAGATTTCAAAAACAGCGGAGGCTTTGAGGACAGACAAAAGGGGTTCGGAACCGTAGTCCCGAACCCCTTTGTCGGTTATTTTAGGATGGGCGATGCCCGTCCTTTTTTTACTTTCTTTGCTCAATCGGCAAAGTAATAGGAACCGGAAGTGAGCGTTTCGGAATATCCGGACGGCAATACCAAATGTGCGGTCATGCCGTCTGGAATATCGCATTCATAATATACGGTATCCTCTTTGTAATACCAATGCACACGGATCAGACCGTTGCGCGTTTGCAATGTGGATTCGGCAAATCCAAGGCGTGAATCCGGATGCGGGACGATGGAAACTTCCCGATAGGCGGGTTCCAACGGGGTGATGCCGATTGCCTTTCCGAAAATCCAATCAAAGACTGCGCCGTAAGCATAGTGATTGAAGGAATTCATACTGGTACTCCAAAAACTGCCGTCCTCTTTGATCCCGTTCCAGTGTTCCCACATGGTGGTTGCACCGTGGCAGACCGAGTAGAGCCAGGAGGGAGTCTTCTCTTGGAAGAGCAGGTCATAGGCAAGATCACAGTGCCCGTTCTCTGTCAAAACATGCAACAGATAGGGGGTTCCGACAAATCCCGTTGTCATGCGTGTGCCGTTCTCGCGGATCATTTGTGCCAATCGGTCGGCAAAGCGTTGACGGTCTTTCTCTTCACACAACCCGAAATGCAGGATGAGCACGTATGCGGTTTGTGTTTCTTTCGGCGGATTTTCCTGCGAAACCCCACCTTTATGCAGATCGGGATACTGATGCAACTCTCCGTCAAACAGGTAGTGCGCACGGAAAGCCAAAAGAATGTTTTGATGCAACGTCTCATAGTCCGTCATATCGTATCCCAACGCATGTCCCGCTTTGATCAACAGGGAGGTGGAATAGGCAAAGAATGCGGAACCGATCAAGTCGGTGGAGGTTGCACCGGTCAAATTGTCCTCGCCGTTATCCATTGCCAACCAGTCGCCATAATGGTCCCCGCCGAGCCACAAAAATTCTTCCGAACCGTCTGCATGCATGTAGTCCACCCATTTTTTCATCATGGGGAAATGCTCTTTCAAGAGCGTTGTGTTTCCGTATGCCGAGAATATCTCCCACGGGATGACGCAAGCGGCGTCTCCCCATGCTGCCGAGGCTTTTCCGCCTCCCCAACGGGCATGCGGTGCAATGCCGGGGGTTGCGCCGTCGGCACCCTGGGAGAGCGCAAGCTCGCCCAACCATTTTTTGAAGAACGTCTCAACATCATAGTTGATGGCGGCGGTGCGTGCAAAGACCTGCGTGTCGCCCGTCCAGCCCATGCGCTCGTTCCGTTGCGGGCAATCGGTGGGAATATCCAGATAGTTGGATTTTTGTCCCCAAATGACGTTGTGGTAGAGTTGATTGATCTTTTCGTTGCCGCAACGGAAGTGCCCGGTGCGTTTCATCTCGGAGTGCACCACGATTGCACGGAAGGCGTTCGGATCGATTGTTTCGTAAGGATATTCGACCACGTGAAGGTAACGGAATCCCTGGAAGCTGTAGAGCGGCTTGAATACATCGTGCTCACCGCTGCAAACGTAGATGATTTCGTTGCGTGCGTCACGGTAGTTGGCATTGTAGAAGTTGCCGTCCTTATCCAGAACCTCGCCGTGATGCAGAACGATACGGGAGCCGCGCGGTGCTTGAATGGAAACTTCGGCGTATCCCGTCATATCTTGACCGAAGTCGATGACCGTTTCGCCGTTCGGTGTTTTGATAACGGCAACGGGGGCAAGGCGTTCCTGCTCGGTGATCCATTCACCGACTTGGGGGATCAATTTGGCTTTGACATTGGCTGTTGTCGCGGTTCCAAGAAGCTTGACGGGAGCTGTTTTGTCAATGGTTTCGCCCATGTAGAGGTCGGAAAAGAGGACTTGTGAGGATACGACCTCCCATGTGGGATCGGTTTCGACGCTTTCTTTTGTGCCGTCTTCATAGATCATGTCCAACGAGGCAATCATGGCGGTACAGTCGGCGTAGGTGTGTTGGCAAATATCGCCCAACGCCCAACCATTGCCCACGCCAATCTCCAGGCAGTGCTTTCCCGGTGTCACGAGTGCGGTGACATCGTAGGTTTGGTATTGAACGCGGATGTCGTAATTTGTCCATCCCGGCATCAATACGGAGGTTCCGATGCGTTTTCCGTCCAAATAGGGGACGTAAACGCCGATGGCTGAAACGGAGAGGATCGCCTTTTTGAGCGGTCGATCGGCTGCAACTTCTTTGCGGAAGGTTACCGCGCCGTCGGTGTGTTCACCGGTCGTGATCCATTGCGCGTGTTTGTTCATGGTTCATTCTCCTTTTTGTTTTTGTAAATAAATTTTGTAAAAATCAACCTTTTCGGCTTGTAAACAGTATAGCACATGTGGTATAATATGTCAACCGGTATTTTTTCCAAAACAGGGGGTATTTTTGCACAATGAAAGAGCAATCCTATATGTTTTTTCAGGTTTATGACAAATTGATGTATGATAAAGATGTATGATAAATTTGATATGCAGGAGCATTTCGGGGCACGCGTGGTGAGACCGCACGACCATGACTTTTTGGAGTTGAGTTATATTTTATCCGGAACGGTTGAGCATACGCGGGATGGGGTACGGCAGCGGTTGCATCCGGGAGACTATTTGATAGTCGATTTTGGGAGCCTGCACGAATACCGTGCTTGCGAGGACGAGGGATATTCCAACGTGGATTTCTTATTTTTACCGGAGTTGCTGGATCCCGCTTTGATTCAAAAACGGAGTTTGCGTTCGTTATTGGAACACTATCTGCTGCATTTCAATCTGTCGGTAACTATGCAGAATCCGGCACACATGGTGTTCCATGATGATGACGGACGCATATTGGAGCTGTTGGAAAAAATTCGAACCGCGAACGAGGAACGTAAAACGGGGTTTGTCGAGTTGGTGCGATGCTACATGATTGAAATTCTGATTTTTACCATGCGCAAAATCGAAGCGGTGCAATCCGTTGGCAAGAATGCGGTCAGTTCTTTTGTCATTACCTATGTTGCGCAACATTATGCCGAGGAGATTTCTTTGTGCGATGTTGCACGACAGTTGAATTACAGCATGTCCTATGTCAGCCGTCGGTTTCGCGAGGAAATGGGCATCGGCTTTGCACGATATTTGCAGAACTATCGCGTGATACAAGCGTGCAGACTGTTGGCGGATTCACAGCTATCTTTTTCCGAGATCGCCGTGGCGGTCGGATACCGTGATGTCAAAGGGTTTTCCGAATTGATTCGCCGTGATATGGGGGCATCGCCGACAACGCTTCGCAGACAATACCGTGCGATTCACGATGAAAGGATCCTTTGAAAATACGGGGAACCTCTTGACCGCCGTGCGGTTTTATGATATAATAGCCGTAAGCCGAAGCGACTGCTTTTGCTGATTTGAAAATCAATCGGAGGATTTTGAAAGATGATTTATAACGGAAATAAAAAATTCAAGATCGGTATCATCGGTACCGGGGGGATCGCACATGCACACATGCAGGCGTATCGCAGTTTTTCCAATGTGGAAGTTGTGGCTCTGGCAGACATTGTTCCCGGAAGAGCCGATGCATTTGCCAAAGAATTCGGATTGGAACATGCCCGTATCTATCCCAATGACAGAGCGTTGATCGATGCCGAAAAGGATTTGGACGGCGTGAGTATTTGCACGTATAACCGCCAACATGCCGCACCGACGATCTATGCTTTGGAGCATGGAGTCCATGTGTTGTTGGAAAAACCGATGTGCGTTACCTTGGATGAGGCGGTAGCCATGCGGCGCGCCGAAAAAGAGAGCGGAAAAATTTTGACGATTGGATTTCAACCTCGGTTTGACAAAAATATGCAAATGATCAAGAATATCGTTCAGTCCGGCGAGTTGGGGCATGTGTACTACATTCAAACAGGCGGCGGTCGCCGCCGCGGGATTCCCGCCAATGATAACAAGACTTCTTTCATTGAAGCTGATACCGCCGGCATCGGTGCTTTGGCTGACATCGGGTGCTATTCGTTGGATATGTGTCTCAATGCCATTGGGTATCCCAAGCCACTAACCGTTTCCGGATTCAAAACGGATTTCTTCGGAAAAGATCCCAAAACGTTTTGTAAACAGCAACATCCGGACAGGATTGCCGCCAAGTTCGGCGTAGATGATTTCGCCGGCGCATTCATTCGCTTGGAGGGCGGTGTGTATTTGGATTTCCGGATCGCGTGGGCAATGAATGTCAATACGCCCGGAGATACCATCCTGTTGGGAACCAAAGCGGGTCTTCGCATCCCGTCCACCGATTGTTGGAACGGAACCACGGGAGGTCCCATGACGCTGTATCGTCAGGTCGCGGGCGAGCCTGTGGAAGAAACCATTCCGCTCCTTAAGGACGGTCCCAACGACGGGACTTTGTGGGAGAGAAAGATCGCATCTTTCTTGGAGGCAATCGAATACGGTACCGCCGCCCCTGTTCCGACCGAACAGATCATCATCAATCAGGCAATCATCGACGGAATCGTCCGTTCCGATGCGGAAGGCAGAGAAGTGGAAATTCAAATTCCGGAAATTTGAATGTTGGGAGAATGAGAATGGATTTAAGAGAACACTATTTGCAAAAGGCGGAGGAAAATACGCCCCCGCTGTATTATCAAACCGTTTCGACGGTTCGTGCGGTTCGCATTGAGGCGGATTCGGATTCGTTTTTCGGCTGTCGAGCGGTTATCGACGGAGAATTGCCGCGCGTTGTACGGGCGGGTGATCGGTTTGTCCTTGATTTTGAACGGCACTGCGTGGGGCATCTTTCCTTTTACCTGTGCGATGACGGCAGATATTTGGATGCTCCCGTGCGTCTGAAACTGCGATTGGCTGAAACACCGTATGAATTGTATCGTGACCACACTTCCTATCACGGGGGGTTGTGTTCTTCCTGGTTGGCAGAAGAGATCGTCAATCTTGATCGCATCGGAAAGATCGAATTGCCGCGTCGCTACAGCTTTCGCTATTTGGAGGTCACGGTGTTGGCAACGCCGCGCCCGACGCGCCTGTTCGATTTTGAAGTTCGTTGCGAAACCAGTGCCGATGAGAGCCGCTTGAAACCGCTTCCGGTCGGAACGGATCCGGATTTGGTCGCCATTGACCGTGTTGCCGCCGCCACATTGCGCGATTGTATGCAATCGGCTTATGAAGATGGTCCCAAGCGTGATCGCCGTCTTTGGTCGGGCGATTTGCGATTACAGGCATTGACCGATCATGTTTTGTTTGAAAATGATATGTTGGCGCGCCGTTGTTTGTACCTGTTTGCGGCATGTTGTCGAGACGGAAAATATTTGCCGGGATGTCTGTATCAATACCCGGAAGTTTGTTTTGACAATGGAATGGAAATTCCGGATTATTCCATGCTGTATTGTACTTCCGTGATGGATTACTATTCCAAAACGGGAGATTTGGAAACGGTTCGAGATCTGTTCCCGGTTGTCAAGAATGAGATCGGAATTGCAATGGATACGCTGGACGAAAACGGAATCGCAACATTGCCGGAAGGCGGTTGGCCGGGATTCATTGATTGGGCACCGGGGTTGGAACACATTACCGCAGTACACGGTGTTTATTTGTATGCATTGGAACATGTGATCCCGTTGGCGCAAGCTTTGGGGGAAGATGCGGTTGCGGCACAGTGGGAGACTGCATTGGAACGCGGTCGCGTTGCTGCCAAGAAGTTTTTGTTTGACGAGGAAACGGGCGTATTCGTCAATCGGTATGAAAAAGCGGGACATGTAACAGAAGGCGCGTTGGTTCCTCAAGCGGCTGCATATACCGGAAACGGGAAGGGGCAACTATCGGTTCAATCTCAGGTGTGGATGATTTTGGGCGGCGTGTTGGATGGTGAAGAAGGCGCGCATGCTTTGCATTACGCATTGGAATCGGCTGAGAGCGTCAAGCCGGTGACGCCCTATATGCACCACTATCTGGTTGAGGCATGGATCCGCCTTGGAAAAAAGGAAGAGGCTCTTGCACATATCAAATCTTATTGGGGTGCAATGGTTCGATACGGTGCCGATACGTTCTGGGAAGTATTTGTGGACGGAAATCCCGAACTGTCACCTTATGGAGATCCGCTTATGCATTCGTTTTGTCATGCATGGAGTTGTTCGCCATCCTATTTTATTCGTAAGTATTTTGTTTGAATCACCGAAAAGACCGATTGTCGGGTGCTTTCCAAAGCACCCGACAATCGGTCTTTTGTTAAGAATGTTGAAATTGCGGAGTGAAGGTCGCAGTCGCCGAGTCTGCCGATTGCGAAAAGCCGCAAAATCCCAACTCGGCGGCATGTTCGAGAACAGAACGATATTCAAACGTGGTCAGCCGTCGGTGCAGATTGCTGTACGGACAGCGCATGGCAAAATCGGGGGTGTATTGGTGCATCAGAGAAAGGAGGTAGCTGTCGGTGCCGAATGTGTAAGATAGTTTGTACAACAGAGCGAGTGAATCTTTTCGGCAACCCGGCAAGATCAAATGCCGTACAATGACGCCGCGTATCAGCAGACCGTTTGACTGAAATTGCAATTGTCCTGCTGTTTGCCGAAGCATTTCCCGCAATGCGTTTTCGGCAATCGTAAAATAGTCGGGAGCAGCTGAGTATGCCGATGAAAGCGTTGAAGAAAAATATTTGAAATCGGGGAGATAAACATCGACTAACCCTTCCAAGCGGCGGAGGGTTTCAACCGACTCGTAACCGCCACTGTTCCATACTATGGGAATTCCGAGGTGCGGTTTGACTCTTTCCAATACGTCGGCAATTTGCAGTGCATAGTGAGACGGTGTAACGAAATTGATGTTGTGCGCCCCTTGATCTTGGAGGCGATACATGGTATCGGCAAGCTCGTCAGCAGTCATCGGAGTACCGACGGCGGAATGGCTGATTTCATTGTTTTGGCAAAAAACGCAGCGCAGATTACAACCGCTGAAAAAGACAGTCCCGGAACCGTTTTGCCCGCTGATGGGGGGTTCTTCCCATGGGTGAAGTGCGGCGCGGGCAACCATCAATCGGTCAGGAACACCGCAAAAACCGATTTCTCCGCGCGCACGGTCGATATTGCATTCTCTCGGACATTGGTGACAGATCATGAAAAAAGCTCCTTGACAGGATTTGTAAGACTGACACCATTATAGCATACCGGTTTGTGGTTTGTCAAGATATGGTGAACATCTTGGAAAAATTTTGTAAATATTATTTTTAACTCTTTACTTTTTTAGCAAATCGTGATATAATAAACAGATATGAATATAAAGATGAAAGGGAAGAGGGAGAACGTATGATAAAAAAACTTGCGGGTTGCATTCGCGAGTACAAGCGTCCGACTGTATTGACGTTGCTTTTCATGGTAGGAGAAGCTTTCATCGAGACGATGATTCCGTTTATTACCGCTGAATTTCTTATCAACCGAATTCAAAGCGAAGGCGAAAACTTGGATATGGGGCATATCATCGGCATCGGTGTTTTGCTGGTCGTGTTGGCACTTTGCTCATTGCTATGCGGCGGATTGGGAGGGTTTACCTGCGCGCGCGCTTCTGCCGGATTTGCCAAAAATTTACGGCATGATATTTTTGAGCGGATCCAAGCTTTCAGTTTTGGTAATATTGACCGTTTTTCATCGTCATCGCTGGTGACGCGGATGACGACGGATGTTTCCAATGTGCAAATGGCGTTTATGATGGTGATTCGCACGGCTGTACGCAGTCCGTTGATGTTGATTTTTTCTGTTGCCATGTCGGCGTATATGGGCGGTTGGTTGGCGGCTACATTTGCTGTGGTAATTCCCGTTTTGGGAATCGGTCTGTTCATCGTCAGTCGCAAAGCAATGCCCGCATTTCATCGTGTATTCAAAAAATACGACCGATTGAATGAATCCATCGAGGAGAATGTACGTGCGATGCGTGTCGTGAAAGGATTCTCCCGTGAAGAATATGAGAAGAAAAAATTCGGGGAAGCCGCAGATTCCATTACCGAAGATTTTACCCGTGCCGAACGCATTGTTGCCGTCAATACCCCGTTGATGAATTTCTGCATGTATTTTAACATGACGGTCGTATTGCTTTTGGGATCTTTTATGGCATTGAACGGCATTGGCGGTGTGATGATCGGGCATATTTCGGCACTTTTGACTTACGGAATGCAGATCTTGATGGCATTGATGATGTTATCCATGGTCTATGTGATGATTACGATGTCTGCAGAGTCTGCAAAACGAATTTTCGAGGTGTTGGATGAAGTGCCTTCCATGAAAGAGCCGGAGCATCCCGTGACACAGGTTCAGGACGGTTCCGTTGACTTTGACGGCGTTCAATTCAAATATTCCGAGAAGGCTCAAAAGTACGCGTTGTCGGATCTGAATCTTCATGTGCGTTCCGGAATGACGGTCGGAATCATCGGAGGTACCGGATCCGGAAAATCGTCGTTGGTGCAATTGATCCCGCGCCTTTATGATGCAACGGAAGGCACGGTCAAAGTCGGCGGTGTGGATGTGCGGGAATACAGTCTCCCCGTGTTGCGGGATTCGGTTGCCATGGTCTTGCAAAAAAATCTTCTGTTTTCCGGAACCATCCGAGAAAATCTTCGGTGGGGAAATCCGGAGGCGACCGATGAGGAATTGGTCGAGGCATGTCGATTGGCGCAGGCAGACGAGTTTGTGCGGACTTTTCCGGACGGCTATGATACAAAGATCGAACAGGGCGGAACCAATGTCTCCGGCGGGCAAAAACAACGTCTTTGTATTGCTCGCGCCCTGTTGAAAAAGCCGAAGATTCTGATTTTGGATGATTCTACCAGCGCGGTGGATACCAAAACGGACGCACTGATTCGCGCAGGTTTTCGTTCCTACATTCCGGAAACGACCAAAATCATCATTGCGCAACGGATTGCTTCTGTCGAAAGTGCCGATCTGATCCTGGTTATGGAGAATGGCAGAGTCGAAGCCATGGGGACACACGAACAGCTTTTGAAGAACAGTGAAATCTATCGTGAAGTTTATGAGCAACAAACGAGAGGAGGCGATCAACGTGAAGCAGAATAATCCTCCCATGAAGAGGCGCATCAACGGTGCCGTCCTCAAACGCACGTTGGGGATGCTGTTTCGATTCTACCCCGTTCTGTTGCCGATCTCCATTGCTTGTATTGTGTTTTCTGCCATTACCTCGGCAATTCCCGCTATCTTTTTGAAGGAAGTTACCAATGCCATTGATATCGGCGTGAAAAGCGGTTGGAATTGGAATGAAGCGGCTGATCTGATTGTTCCGAAAGTGATGACACTGGTTTGCTTTTATGTGCTTTCCATCATTGCCGTCACATTGGAAACCCAGTTGATGGCAAAGATTACGCAAAGCTTTTTGGGAAAACTCCGCAAGGCAATGTTTGACGGAATGCAAAATTTGCCGATCCGTTATTTTGATACGCACAAGCACGGAGACATTATGAGTTATTATACCAATGATATTGATACATTGCGTCAGTTGGTGGGGCAGTCTTTGCCGACATTGATCCGTGCCGGTGTCATTGTTTTGAGCGTTTTCTTTATCATGTTGTTCTACAGTATCCCGTTGACGTTGCTTTTGTTGGTTGGAGTCGTTCTGATGTTGGTGGTGACCAAAGTATTCGGCGGCGGTTCGGCAAAATTTTTTGTTCGCTTGCAGAAGACGGTCGGACGGCAGGAAGGCTTTGCGCAGGAAATGATGAACGGACAAAAGGTCATCAAAGTGTTCTGCCATGAGGATGCCTGTCAAAAAGATTTTAACGAAATCAATGAAGAGCTGTACGAAAACGCCTATCGTGCCAACGCATATGCCAATATGTTGGGACCGATCATTATGAATATCGGGAATATTTTGTATGTGATTTTGGCAACGGTCGGTTGTGCGTTTTTGGTTGGCAAAGTTCCGAATCCGAGTTTGCAGAGCTTTTTTTCCGGTATCACGCCGATTGATGCCGGCATCATCGTGTCTTTCCTATCCATGGCAAAGCAATTTACGGGAAATTTGAATCAGGTTTCCCAGCAGATTAACTCTGTTGTTATGGCAATGGCGGGGGCGGAACGTGTATTTGCTCTGATGGATGAATTGCCGGAGTCGGATGACGGGTATGTTACCTTGGTCAATGCCGAGATTGCTTCGGACGGAACGATTACGGAAACGGATGTACACACCGGACATTGGGCGTGGAAACATCCGCATAGCAGTGACGGAAGCGTGACCTATCAGCTTTTGCGCGGCGATGTTCGCATGACGGATGTGGATTTTGCTTATGAAGAAGGAAAAACCGTGTTGCATGATGTCAGCGTTTATGCCGAGCCGGGACAAAAAGTGGCATTTGTCGGGGCAACGGGTGCCGGCAAGACAACCATCACCAATTTAATCAATCGCTTTTATGATATTGCCGACGGAAAAATCCGTTATGATGGGATCAATATCAATAAAATCAAAAAGTCCGATCTCCGTCGTTCCCTCGGTATCGTCTTGCAGGATACCAATCTGTTTACGGGAACGGTGTTGGATAATATTCGGTACGGTCAGTTGAATGCGACTGATGAAGCGTGTATCAATGCCGCAAAGTTGGTCGGTGCACATGATTTTATCACACGTCTGCCCAAAGGGTATGAAACGGAACTGACGAATAACGGTTCCAATCTTTCGCAAGGACAACGTCAGATGATTTCCATTGCACGTGCCGCCGTTGCCGATCCGCCGGTATTGATTATGGATGAGGCAACCTCTTCCATTGATACGCGCACGGAAGCGATTGTACAGAAAGGCATGGACGCACTGATGAAGGGCAGAACGGTGTTTGTTATTGCGCATCGGTTGTCCACTGTTCGTAATTCGGATGTCATTATGGTGTTGGATCACGGACGCGTGATCGAACGCGGCAGTCACGAAAAGTTGATTGCCGAAAAAGGACAGTATTATCAGCTTTATACAGGGGCGTTTGAATTGGAATAAAATCAAAAAAGCCGATGGAATCAGCGATTCCATCGGCTGTATCATGGTAAATTGTAAAGTAAAAGGATGAATTTATGAAACGAATCAATTCTGCTGTAGTGTTGCATACGAAAGCACGGGCGTTGGTACAATTGTTGGCGGAACATGGTGCAACATTGTCTACCGCGGAATCCTGCACGGGAGGTCTGATCGCAAAAGTGATGACGGATATTCCGGGTAGCTCGGCTGTCTTTTCCGGTGCATGTGTGACCTATACCAATCAAGCGAAAATGGATTTGCTCGGTGTTTCCGCCGAACTGATAGAACGGGATACCGAGGTGAGCTTGTCCTGTGCCGAGGCGATGGCGGCAGGTGCTCGGGAACGGCTCAAAACGGATTATGCACTTTCAACCACCGGATTTGCAGGTCCCGGCGGCGGTACCGACGAGGATCCCGTCGGCACCGTTTACATCGGATTTGCCACTCCGCACGGCAGTACAAGTGTGCGATTTTGCGCTCCGATCGGTTCCGATCGAGCACAGGTACGATGTGCCGCAGCATTGTATGCGCTCAAGCTGTTGGAAAAAGAGTTGGAATCCTGATTTTGTGAAAATTTTGTCGGGATTGCCGCAAAGATTTTATTTGTAATTTGAAAATATTTGAAAAATTCATTGACAAACCGCTTTTTTTATGTTATACTTTCTGTAAACGTAAGGATGAAGAAGAGTACGTTGCTTTCCGTCATGCAGAGAGAGGGCGGACGGTGCAAGCCTTTGGATGCGAAAGTACGGAAGTCACTTCAGAACGGTGCGGGGGAAGACGGTCGTCGTAGTTCGCAACGGTTCCAGCCGTTATATGGAAAGAGGGCATCCTTTTTTTCGTATGGAGGATGAAATCAGGTGGTACCGCGTGCTTCCACGTCCTGATAGGGGACAGGAAGCATTTTTGTTTTTTTGAAAAAAACCGTTTCGATCGCAACGGAATTTACATTGTTTTTGGATGGAGGACTGTAATGGATCAGTACAACGAGTTGTCCAAGACTTATGCGCCTGCAGAGTTTGAGGACAGAATTTATCAAACGTGGTGTGAAAAAGGATATTTTACACCTGATGTCAACAATGCGGCGGAACATTTTTCCGTTGTGATTCCGCCTCCCAACGTAACGGGACAGTTGCACATGGGACATGCTTTGGATGAGACTTTGCAAGATATTTTGGTACGTTACAAGCGGATGCAAGGGTTTAATACGTTGTGGGTTCCCGGAACCGACCATGCGGGGATCGCCACGCAGATCAAGGTGGAAGAACGCTTGCGCGTGGAGGAGGGGCTGACACGTTACGATCTGGGACGGGAAAAGTTTTTGGAACGTGTTTGGCAGTGGAAAGACAAGTATGAGGCTCGGATCACCGGGCAACTGAAGAAGTTGGGAGCATCCTGTGATTGGACTCGGCAACGCTTTACCTTTGATGAAGGGTGTTCCAAGGCGGTCAGAGAAGTATTTGTCAACCTTTATGAAAAAGGTTTGATCTATCGCGGAAATCGCATCATTAACTGGTGTCCCAAGTGCCGTACCGCATTGTCGGATGCGGAAGTGGAATATTCCGAACAGAACGGGTTCTTTTGGCATATCAAATATCCGATCAAGGGGGAGGACGGATTTGTTGAAGTGGCGACCACACGTCCGGAGACCATGTTCGGCGATACGGCGGTAGCAGTCAATCCCAACGATGAAAAAACGGCACACCTGATCGGAAAAACTTTGATTTTGCCGTTGGTTAGTCGAGAAATTCCCGTCATTGCCGATGAATATGTCGAGATTGGGTTCGGTACGGGATGTGTCAAGATCACGCCGGCACATGATCCCAATGACTTTTTGGTGGGGCAAAGACATGACCTGCCCGTGATCAAAGTGATGAACGACGACGCGACCATCAATGCCTACGGCGGAAAATATCAAGGCATGGATCGATATGAGGCGCGGAAAGCGTTGGTTGCCGATTTGGAGGCGGAGGGCTATTTGGTCAAGACCGTTCCGCATGCGCACAATGTCGGTACCTGTTATCGTTGCCATACAACGGTGGAGCCTTTGACCTCGGATCAATGGTTTGTCAAAATGGAACCGTTGGCAAAACCGGCGTTAGAGGTCGTTCGGAACGGAAAAGTCAAATTCGAGCCGGAACGTTTTTCCAAAATTTATGTCAACTGGATGGAGAACGTCCATGATTGGTGTATTTCTCGTCAACTTTGGTGGGGACATCGGATTCCCGCTTTCTATTGCCGCGATTGCGGCGAAATGACGGTTGCGCGCGAGGATGTGACGGTCTGTCCCAAATGCGGAGGCAACAAGATCGAGCAGGAAAGCGATGTTTTGGATACGTGGTTTTCTTCGGCTTTGTGGCCGTTTTCGACCATGGGATGGCCGGAAAAGACAGCAGATCTTGCCAAATACTATCCGACCAGTGTGTTGGTGACCGGATATGATATTATCTTTTTCTGGGTTGCACGTATGATTTTCTCCGGACTGGAGCAGATGGGTGAAGAACCATTCCACACGGTATTCATTCATGGATTGGTACGGGATGCACAAGGCAGAAAGATGTCAAAATCATTGGGTAACGGAATTGATCCGTTGGAAGTCATCGACCAATACGGTGCCGATGCTTTGCGGTTTGCACTGTCTACCGGAAATTCCCCCGGAAATGATATGCGTTTCTCCGATGAAAAAATGGAAGCCGCACGGAATTTTGCCAATAAGTTGTGGAATGCTTCTCGCTTTGTTCGTATGAATTTGACCATTGATTCCGTTGTACTGCCGTCTGCCGAACAGTTGGCATCGGAAGACAAGTGGATCTTGACTGCTTATAATCGGACTGTAGAGACGGTCGTCAGTGCATTGGATCATTATGAGATCGGTGTTGCTCTGAATGCCATTTACGATTTTGTGTGGGATGTTTTCTGTGATTGGTACATTGAATTGACCAAGAGCCGTCTTGCCGATAAGGGTAGCGAAGGCAATTTGACTGCACAAAATGTGTTGTGCTATGTTTTGACCGGAACTTTGAAATTGTTGCATCCGTTCATGCCGTTTATCACGGAAGAAATCTATCAGGCACTTCCGCACGGTACAGGGGATGCCGAAAGCATCGTGATTGCCGAATATCCGAAGAATCATGAAGCTTTGAATTATCAAAAGGAATCGTTGGAATTGGAACGTGTGATCTCCGTGATCAAAGCCATTCGCTTGCGGAGAAACGAAATGAACGTGGTTCCTTCCCGCAAGGCAAAAGTCTATATCGCTACGGCATATCCGGAATCCTTTGGTGAGTCCACCTATCCTTTCTTCATGCGTTTGGCGTCGGCATCCGATGTGACCGTGGCAGCATCCTTCGGGGAAGATGTGATTTCTGCCGATAGTGCGGTACAGATTATTACCGATTCGGCAACTGTTTATTTGCCGCTTTCCGATTTGGTGGATACCGAAAAGGAGCGTGCGCGGCTGGAAGCCGAAAAGAAGCGGTTGGAAGCCGAAATGGAACGTGTCGGCAAGAAATTGTCGAACGAGAGTTTTGTGTCCAAGGCTCCTGCCGCCGTTGTGGAGGCGGAACGTACCAAATTGGCGAAATACTCGGAAAATCTTTCCGGTGTTCTTGCCGCATTGGAAAAGTTAAAATAATCGGATTTATACAAGATCGGCGGTGCCTTTTGAGACACCGCCGATTTGATATTTTCAAAAATGTCGGTAAAGAGGATTCCATATCAACCGAAGAACATGGAAAACGAAACGGTTTGTGTCGCATTCGGCTGAATGCGAAACATGTCGGGACGTGTTTCCATATCTTCAATGACATGATCGTATCCGGGAAGACCGCACCAAGGTTCGATGCAGACGTAGGGGGCTTCCATATGCGGTTTATGCCAAATACCGACGTAGGGCATATCCGGATAGTTTAGAGTTACAAAGCGATCGCTTTTGTCGGATTTGAGTGTTACGGTGCTGTCGGCGCGGGAAAGGAAAATGGCATCGTGATCGAACAGATCATGGCGCAAGCGTAGAATTTTTCCGTTTTCCAAAGGGAACGCATGTTTGGTGCCGTCTACCAAGCAACTGTCCGATAGTCCGATGGCATCCGGGCTGCATGGATTGCCGAATTCCAAATAATAATCCGTAAAATCGCCTTGACCGTCCAGAGGAACGTTAAATCCGGGGTGACCGCCCAGGGTGGCGGGCAGAATATCTGTGCCGCAGTTTTCGATCTCAAACCGATTGATCAGCGTTGCGCCGTCCAAAATGTAAAAAACGCGCAGAACAAATTCAAACGGATAGACGCTTCTCGTTTGTTCATTTGCGGTTAATCGCAGGCAGATGGAGGTGTCACTGTGACTTTCCACGGTCAGGGTACTGGGACGGATAAAGCCATGAAGATTGATGGGATAAACTTGACCGCGATAGGTATATTTGGCTTCATAGAATCGTCCGCACACGGGGAAGACCAGCGGGGCATGGAGTGCCCAAATGTTGGGATCTCCGATCCAAATATACTCACAATCGCCGCGCTTGACCGAGAACAGCTCGGCACCGACATCGGATATTTGAACGGTCAATTCTTCATTCTTTAATGTATAAAGCATGGTAAAATTCTCCTTTGATTGATGATACCATCATTATATCGCATTTTTTGCTGTTTTGCAAGAGGTTTTGAAGATTTTTGCAAATTGAGCGGGATTTAACATTTCGCTAACAAAACAACAGCAGTTTCTAAACATCAAAGGGTTATAATCGGGACAACAAATTCAAATGAAAAGCGAGGAGTATTTCCATGAACAAAAACGATCAACAATTTATCGTACAGAAGATCCGCACACAGTACACCGAAAAAGCGCATACACGCTTGGATGAACTCAAGAAGCTGGACGCACGTGTCAAACGTCCCGCCAACGTATTCGCTTATCTATTCGGTAGTCTTTCAGCCATCGTTTTGGGAGCCGGGATGAGTCTTGTCATGACCGATGTCGGAACAGTGATCGGATTGGGAGATGCCATGATACCTGGAATCGTGATCGGTACGATCGGATCGATCATGGCACTGCTGAATTATCCGCTCTATCGCGGAGTCCTGTCGGCTCGCAAAAAGAAATATGCGGACCGGATTCTGTCTTTGAGTGAAGAATTGATGAAGGATTGATTACCAAGGCAGCAGAACTTCCTTTTTTTGAAAAATATGAAATTGAAAACAAAATCTTAACATTTCCGTGATATACTATAGTAAACAATCTGTTGGAGGATTGAAAAGATGTTTAAGATTTTGGTGGTGGAAGATGATGCCGCTCTCAATCGCAGTGTCTGTACGTTTTTGAACCGCAACGGCTATGAAGCTGTCGGTTCTCCGGACGCTGAGACAGCATACGATGAGCTTTATAAAACAACATTCGATTTGATTATTTCCGATATTATGATGCCAAAGGTCGATGGCTTTGAATTTGCCAGAACGGTACGCGCACTCAATGCCGAAATTCCCATTCTCTTCATGACTGCACGGGACGATTTCGGTGCCAAGCAGCGCGGATTTCAAATCGGGATTGACGACTATATGACAAAACCGGTGGATTTTGAAGAATTGCTTTTGCGGATCGGCGCACTGTTGCGGCGCGCACAGATTGCTTCCGGACGTCGGTTGACTGTGGGCGATTTTACAATGGATATGGATGAGCATACCGCGTATTTGAAAGAGGAGGAGATCCCGTTGACCGCGCGGGAATTCAATTTGCTGTACAAGTTGCTTTCTTACCCGAAAAAGACGTTTACCAGGACGCAATTGATGGATGAATTTTGGGATGCCGATTCCGAATCCGGAACACGTACCGTAGATGTCTATATGACTAAAATCAGAGCCAAGCTTGCCGATTGTCATGATTTTGAAATTGTCACGGTACACGGTTTGGGATATAAGGCGGTTATACAATGAAATGGCAGGAACGGTATCGACGAATTTTGCGGTTTCTAAATCGTTTTATCGTCGTGTTTTTGATGATTTCATTTGCCATCACCTGCTGTTTGATGTTATTTCTCGGTCTGTTGCGATCGGAGTTGAATCTGGATCTCAATGCTGAAAATCTCAATGCGGCGGCAAAATGGACATTCGTCAATGTTGTTTTTATCAGTTTGCTTTATACGGT
>CAZUYA010000043.1:0-16434 GCA_964624685.1 uncultured Ruminococcus sp.
GCACCGTACAAATATCCGCGCGTGGTTGTTTTCCGTGACGAACTTCCGAAAACGACAAGTGGAAAAATTCAGAGGAATCGCTTATGACGGAAAAACGACTTTTATTGCTTTGTGGGCATTACGGGAGCGGAAAAACCAATCTTGCCGTTAATTTTGCTTTGGAGTGGAAGAAGCGGCAGGAGTTGGTAACCATTGCAGATTTGGATATTGTAAATCCTTATTTTCGTACCAAGGACAGCATGACAGCGTTGCGGGAAGCCGGTATTCGATTGATTTGTTCCGAATACGCAAACAGCAACGTGGATATTCCGGCTCTGCCGCAGGACTTATATGCGATTACGGACGACCGTCGGATGCATGCGGTGTTGGATATTGGCGGAGATGATCGCGGGGCATTGGTTCTCGGACGGATCGCGCCAGCCATTTTACAAGAAAACGATTATGAAATGTGGATGGTAATCAATTGCTACCGTCCTTTAACGCGCAATGTTCTTGACACGGTGGAAGTTATGCGAGAGATCGAAACGGCAGGCGGGATTCGATTTACCGGACTGGTCAACAATTCCAATCTCGGTAAAGAGACAACTCCGGAGGATGTATTGCATTCCGTTGACTATGCCGAAGAAATGGCGCGGGTAACAGGATTGCCGCTTTGCCTGACAACGGTCGATGAAACGCTTTACGATGCTTTGAAGGGGCAAATTCCAAATCTTTTTGCATTGCACCTGCAACGCAGATGGTAATTGAATCCAATATGAAAGGAGTTTATAGAATATGGCAAAATTAACATTCAAAACAGATTATTGTAAAGGTTGCGGACTGTGTATTGACGCATGTCCGAAACAGGTCTTGCGCCTGTCGCAGGAAAAGATCAATCAAAAAGGACATCATTTTGTAGAAGCAGAACATCCGGAGGCATGCATCGGTTGTGCTTTTTGTGCGACGATGTGTCCCGATTGCATTATCACAGTGGAAAGGTGAGTAAAACAATGGCAGAAAAAGTTTTGATGAAAGGCAATGAAGCCATCGCCGAAGCGGCACTTCATGCCGGATGCAGACATTATTTCGGTTATCCGATCACACCGCAAACCGAAATTGCGGCTTATATGGCAAAGAGAATGCCGAAAATCGGCGGAACATTTCTTCAGGCGGAAAGTGAAATCGCCGCCATCAATATGGTTTACGGTGTGGCAAGTGCGGGATACCGTGTTATGACCTCTTCTTCCAGCCCCGGAATTTCTCTGAAAGGGGAAGGACTTTCCTATTTGGCGGGAGCCGATCTGCCGGCACTGGTTGTGAACGTGCAACGAGGAGGACCGGGATTGGGTGGAATCCAACCAAGCCAGTCGGACTATTTTCAGGCAACGCGCGGTGGCGGACATGGAGATTACCATATGATCGTGTTGGCACCCGCATCCGTACAGGAAATGGCTGAATTGACGATCAAAGGATTTGAATTGGCAGATGCCTATCGAATGACTTCCATGATTTTGGCGGACGGTACCATGGGACAAATGATGGAGCCTGTTGCATTGGAACTGGATGTTCGACCTGCACCGCCAAAGCCCTGGGCGGCAAACGGTACGAAGATGCAAAGACCGCACAATATCATCAATTCGCTTTCTTTGGTTCCGGAGGAACTGGAACAACTGAATTTTGCACGCTATGAGCGGTATCGTACCATCGAAGAAAACGAAGTTTTGTACGAGGAATACAGAATGGAGGATGCGGAAATTTGTATTGCCGCATTCGGAATTGCGGCACGTGTTTCCAAAAATGCTATCAACGAAGCACGTAAGCAAGGGATCAAAGTCGGTATGATTCGTCCCATCACGTTGTGGCCGTTCCCGAAAGCGGCATTCAGACGTGCCGCAGAACATGTCAAAAGCTTTATTTCCGTAGAGCTTTCGATGGGACAAATGATTGAAGATGTTCGTTTGGCATCCGAATGTCGTGTTCCCGTTACACTGTGCCATCGCGCCGGCGGAATGATTCCGTCGCCCGAACAGGTATTGCAAGCAATTCAAAACGCTGTGAAAAACGGAGGTACAAACGAATGGCAGTGATATTTGAAAAACCACACGCCTTGACAGATGTTCCATTGCATTATTGTCCCGGATGTACGCATGGAATCGTACATCGTCTGGTGGCTGAAGTCATTGATGAATTGGGAATTGAGGGAAAGACTATCGGGATTGCACCGGTCGGATGTTCCGTCATGGCATATAATTATTTTAATTGTGATATGATCGAAGCGGCACACGGTCGCGCACCTGCGGTTGCCACCGGTGTCAAACGTGCCAATCCGCAAGACCACATTGTCTTTACCTATCAAGGGGATGGAGACTTGGCTTCCATCGGAATGGCAGAAACCGTTCATGCGGCAGCAAGAAATGAAAATATTACCATTATTTTCATCAACAATGCCATCTACGGTATGACGGGTGGACAAATGGCTCCTACCTCACTGCCCGGACAGGTTACGCAAACCTCTCCTTACGGTCGTGATGTAAAAGCATGCGGGTATCCGATTCGCGTTTGTGAAATGTTATCCGAATTGGACGGTCCGGAATATTTGGCACGTGTCACGGTCAATCATGTGAAAGAAGTCAACCAAGCGAAAAAAGCAATCAAAAAAGCATTTCAAAATCAGATCGACGGAAAGGGATTTTCTTTGGTAGAAGTCTTGTCTTCTTGCCCGACCAACTGGGGAATGACGCCGCAAAAAGCATTGCAGTGGATTGACGAAAAGATGATTCCGTACTATCCGCTCGGCGTTTATAAAGACAGAAGTGCAAAGGAGGCCGAGACAAAATGAATACAAAGCAAATGCTGTTTTCCGGTTTTGGCGGACAGGGAATCTTGTTTGCCGGAAAATTTATGGCATATAAAGGGTTGATCGAAGAAAAACAGGTCAGTTGGCTTCCTTCTTACGGTCCGGAAATGCGTGGCGGTACGGCAAGTTGCAGTGTGATCGTCAGTGATGATGCCGTAGGCTCTCCGATTGTTTCCAATCCGAATATTTTGGTTGCAATGAATATTCCGTCATTGGATCGTTTTGAACCGAGTGTGGTTACCGGCGGAATGGTTTTTGTTGATTCCACATTGATTCAGAGAAAGCTTTCCAGAGAGGATGTGCAAGCGTTTTACATTCCGGCAACACGTCTTGCCAATGAAAACGGTATGCCTACGCTTGCCAATATGATCCTCATCGGAAAGATTCTCAAGGAATTGGGAGATTATACGGAAGATACCGTTTTGGCGGCATTGAAAAAAGTGATTTCGGCAAAGCATGCCGATATGTTGGAGATCAATCTGAAAGCCATTCGCATCGGTGCTGAGAACTGATTACTTCCGATAGAAAGGAAAAAATGATGAATATTTCAATTACAAAAACAACTTGCCCGAAGGAAAAACCGGAGAGCAGTATATTGGGATTCGGTCGGTATTTTACCGATCACATGTTTATGATGGATTATGACACGGAGACCGGTTGGACGAATGCGCGCATTGTTCCGTTTGCCAATCTTTCGTTGCATCCGGCTTCGACCGTGTTGCATTACGGTTCCGAAATTTTCGAGGGCATGAAGGCATATCGTCGAGCGGACGGACGGGTTCAATTATTTCGCCCGCTCGAAAACGTCCGCCGTATGAACAATTCCGCCGAACGTTTGTGCTTGCCGCAAATTCCGGAAGAAGATATGATGGAGGCATTGCTGACCTTTGTTCGTATGGAACAGGATTGGACTCCGGATGCTCCGGGAACCTCCCTGTATTTACGCCCGTTCATGTTCGGTAACGATGAAACGCTTGGCGTTCATGCGGTACACCATGCGACGTTTGTGATCATCGCTTCTCCTGTGGGCAGTTACTATAAAGAGGGAATCAATCCGGTCAAAATTATGATTGAAGATGAGGATGTTCGTGCGGTTCGCGGCGGTACCGGATATGCAAAGTGCGGCGGAAACTATGCCGCCAGTAACCGTGCCGGTGAACGAGCGGCACAAAAGGGCTATTCGCAAGTTTTGTGGTTGGACGGTGTTGAGCGGAAGTATATTGAAGAAGTCGGCGCAATGAATGTCATGTTCAAAATCAACGGCGAAATTGTGACACCGAAATTGACCGGTTCCATTTTGCCGGGTATTACCAGAAAATCCTGTATTGAAGTATTGAAAAAAGAAGGGTACACTGTCAGCGAACGATTGTTAAGTGTAGAAGAATTGGCACAAGCAATGGAAGGCGGAACATTGGAAGAGGCTTGGGGATGCGGTACTGCCGCTGTGGTTTCTCCGATCGGTGAACTTTGCTATAAGGATCGGAAATACCAAATCAACAACGGTGAGATCGGCATATTGACACAGCATCTTTACGATACTTTGACAGAAATTCAGTGGGGACGGTTGGAAGATTCGTTTGGCTGGACTTGCCCGATTGATTGATCTTATATCCAATCAAAGATGTTGCATTTTCAATGATATGATGTGAAGCAAAAAAATATAGTGAGCGGTTTTGTTCAAAGCTTTTGCAGTCGAAAGGAGGGAGATGTCCCGAATAGAGACTGCAAAAGCAGTGTATGGGACAGGCATTGGATTTTTCCGAACAGACAACGGTCACATTTCCTTTTTGTCTCACATTTATTGCAGCACTACACAATTTTTGAAAAATCTTTTTCTATTTTTATTGACAAAAAGATGGAGATGTGATATAATGAATCTATCATTCAAAATCTAAAGATGTTGACGAAGAATGCCTTTACGAAAAGTATCAGAGAGTGCGTGGTCGGTGTGAGCGCATGCGGATCGTAAATGGGAATCCCTTCCGAGTCGATTTGTTAAAAAAGCAGTTGTCTTGAGTAGACGGATCCGTGTTGTCGCGTTAAGGCTCGTGTCAAAGGGCGTGATCGAAATGGTCACGAATGTGAGTGGTACCGCGGAATTTCCGTCTCACAGCAAATGCTGTGGAACGGATTTTTTTGTTTTTACAAGCATTTGCAGTCAACAGAAATCATTCAAATAGGAAGAAAGCAGGAGAAACAAAATGGCAAAAGATTATACCAATACGCTCAATCTGCCGACAACCGACTTCCCGATGCGAGCAGGTCTGCCGCAAAAAGAGCCGGAAATGCTCAAATATTGGGCTTCGATTGATCTTTACAATCAGATGCAAGAGCACGCAAAGGAAAAACCACTGTATATTTTACATGATGGTCCTCCTTTTTCAAACGGAAATATTCACATGGGGCATGCACTGAACAAAATTTTGAAAGATTTTATCAATAAATCACACGCCATGTCGGGTTTCCGCGTCCCCTATACGCCCGGATGGGACAATCACGGTATGCCGATTGAATCTGCCATTATCAAGCAAAATAAACTGAATCGCAAAAGTATGTCGATCCCGGAATTTCGAAATGCCTGCCATACATTTGCGCAAGATTTTGTCAATAAACAAAAGGAACAGTTTGTTCGGCTGGGTGTTGTTGCCGATTGGGAAAATCCTTATTTGACGATGAATCAATCTTTTGAGGCACGCGAGATTCGTGTTTTCGGAGAAATGTATCAAAAAGGATATATTTACAAAGGTTTGAAACCGGTATATTGGTGTCCGAATGATGAAACGGCACTGGCAGAAGCTGAAATCGAATATCAGACCGATGCTTGCACTTCGATTTATGTCAAATTCCGAGTTCATGATGATCAAGGAAAGTTGAACGGCATTTGTGATCTGTCAAAAACTTATTTTATCATTTGGACGACAACCACTTGGACGTTGCCCGGCAACCAAGCCATTGCCTTGAATCCCATCGAGGATTACGTGATTGTCAAAGCCGAAAACGGCGAAAATTATATCATTGCCGAAGCACTTTGTACCAAGACGATGCAAAAAGGCGGAATAACCGGTTTTGAAATTCTTGCCCGGATGAAAGGACAGGATTTCGAATATATGACCGCCGAACATCCTTTTTTGGAACGGGACAGTTTGGTTGTTGTTGCCGACTATGTTACGATGGACAGCGGAACAGGGTGTGTTCATACTGCCGGCGGATTCGGTGCCGACGATAATCTGACTTGCCGTCGTTATGGTTTGCCGCCTTTGGTTCCGGTGGACGATCGCGGATATCAAACAGAAGAAGCCGGCAAATTTGCCGGGTTGCGGTATGATGCTTCCAATGAGGCGATTTTTGCCGATATGAAAGAAAGTGGTGCATTGTTTGCCTCCGAACAGATTGAGCATGAATATCCGCACTGTTGGCGTTGTAAGAATCCGATCATCTTCCGCGCAACACCGCAGTGGTTTTGTTCGGTCGATGCTTTCAAGGATGCGGCAGTCGAGGCGTGCGATCAAGTAGAGTGGTTGCCCGAATGGGGCGGTGATCGGATTAAGAGCATGGTCAGAGAACGGGCTGATTGGTGTATTTCCCGTCAGCGTCATTGGGGACTTCCGATTCCCGTGTTTTCCTGTGAAGATTGCAAAAAGCCGATCTGCAATTCTGAAACGATTGCACGAGTATCCGCGTTGTTTGCTGAGTACGGATCGAATATTTGGTATGAAAAAAGTGCGGCAGAGTTGTTGCCGGAAGGCTTTGTTTGTCCGGAATGCGGAGGCGTGCATTTTACAACGGAAACCGATACATTGGACGGATGGTTTGACTCCGGTTCCTCTCATTTTTCCGTTATGGAAGAAAATTCTGCGCAACGTTGGCCTGCCGACCTGTATTTGGAAGGTGCCGATCAATATCGCGGCTGGTTCCAATCTTCTTTGCTGACCGCTGTCGGTGCGCGCGGAGAAGCTCAAGCACCGTACAAAACCGTTCTGACACACGGATGGGTTGTTGATGGAGATGGCAAAGCCATGCACAAGTCTCTTGGGAATGTTATTTTACCTTCGGATGTAGTTGCAAAATACGGTGCCGATCTTGTACGGTTGTGGGTAGCCTCCTCGGACTATCGCGTGGATGTTCGTGTTTCCGATCCGATTTTTAAGCAATTATCGGACGCTTACCGAAAAATTCGGAACACCGTTCGTATTTTGATTGCCAACTTAAACGATTTTGATCCGGATCGGGATTCCCTTCCGCTTGAATCACTTTATGAAATTGATCGCTGGATGATCGCTTCTATGAATGAGCTGACGAAAACAGTCAAACATGCTTATGACACATTTGAATTCCATGTAGCGTACCATGCGATTACTAATTTCTGTACCACGGAATTATCCAAACTGTATATTGATATTACAAAAGACCGCGTATATACGGAAAAAGCAGACGGTCAGGCACGTCGGAGTGCGCAAACGGCGATGTACTTTGTCCTTTCCGGCTTGGTGCGTCTGTTGGCACCGATTATTTCTTTTACCGCCGAGGAAATGTGGCAGGCAATTCCGCATTGCACATCGGACAATACGGCAAGCGTCTTTTTGAATGATCTGCCGTTGTATGACCAAAATTTGACCGATCCTGCTTTGACCGATCGTTGGAATCGTTTGTTTGAGATGCGTGATGATGTCATGAAAGCTTTGGAATTGGCACGTTCCGAAAAGTTGGTCGGAAAGTCATTGGAAGCCAAAATTACTGTCTACACGCAGGATTCGGAATTGTTATCATTGTTACAATCGTTCGGTCAAGAATTGAATACCATCTTTATCGTTTCCGGTGTTCGTTTGGATTTGGCAGATGCACCTGCGGATGTTTATCGCAACGAAAGCGGAACATTGGCGGTTTTGGTAGAACCGGCAGATGGTTGTAAATGCGAACGTTGTTGGAGCTATTCCACCGATGGAGAAGAAGACGGCGAGGGTGGATTTATTTGCGCACGTTGCCGTGACATTTTGAAATAAACACATCTGAACCGAAATCGTTTTTTCGCGGGAGCTTTTTTGAAAAAAGCTCCCGCATTCAGCAAGATTTATTGTATTGATAAAAGGAGATAACTATGATTCTGTCGCTTGCCATCATTGTCGGAGTCGTTTTTTTGGATCAGTTGACCAAGTGGTTGGCTGTCGTTTTTTTGCAAGGGGAGCCGTCGTTCCCGCTGTGGAAAGATGTGCTTCATTTTACTTACGCCGAGAACACGGGGATGGCTTTTGGAATGCTGAAAGAGCATCGTTGGATCTTTATGACGCTTTCTGTGGTTGCTATCGTGGCTTTGATTGTTTATTTGATTCTTGCACGTCCGAAAAGCCGTTGGATGCAAGTTGCGTTGGCTATGATTATCGGTGGCGGAATCGGAAATATGATTGATCGCATCGCTTTGGGATATGTGGTTGATTTTATTGATTTTACCTTGATCAATTTTGCTATTTTTAACGTTGCCGATTCCTTTGTTTGCGTAGGTGCCGGAATTTTGATCGTGTATTTACTGTCGGATATGATACGGGAGACAAAAAAAGCACAGCCGGTCGAAGCACCAAACGAGACCGAAATAAACGATTCTTGCAATGCAACGGATAAAACAGAGCAATTGGAAACAAGAGAAGATATGGAGCAACAGGATGAGAACGGGACAAAATGATGGGGAAGCAGAGGAGGAAGTTCTTTCTTTCATCGCTTCCGAATCGGACAAAGGATGTCGATTGGACGCATTTGCGGCTGCTATGGGAACAGCAACTCGTTCGGCTGTTGAAAAATGGATCGCCGACGACCGTGTGACCGTTAATGGTTTGTCGGTATCCAAAAATTACAGAATGCGTACCGGGGATCTGGTGGAAATTTGTTTGCCGCCACCGGAATTATCCGAAATCAAACCGCAAAAAATAGCTTTGGACGTAGTCTATGAGGATGACGACTTAATTGTTATCAACAAACCGGTTGGCATGGTCGTACATCCCGCTCCCGGAAATCCGGACGGAACCTTGGTCAACGCATTGCTGTACCATTGCGGTAACACGTTATCGGGAATCGGCGGTGTTGTACGCCCCGGTATTGTGCATCGCATAGACAAAGATACAAGCGGTCTGTTGGTCGTTGCCAAAAATGATGAAACCCATTTGGCACTTTCGGAACAGCTCAAGGGGCATCGTATCAATCGCATCTATACTGCAATTGCAATCGGTTCCTTTCGTGAATCAAGCGGCACAGTCAATGCACCGATCGGAAGACACCCGACTGAACGAAAAAAAATGGCAATCATTCAAGATGATCTTCATCGTTCCAAGGAAGCTGTCACGCATTGGCGCGTGCTGGCGGAAGGCGTTTCCGATGGAGCAAAATTTTCGCTGATCCGATGTGAATTGGAAACGGGCAGAACCCATCAGATTCGTGTGCACATGGCATATACGGGACATCCGTTGTTGGGCGATTCCTTGTACGGCGGAGGGAACACGCGCTTTGAAGCGAGACACCACGCGTTGATCTGCGGTCAGTGCTTACATGCCGGCGAGCTTTCTTTTCTGCATCCGCGCACAGGGGTACAAATGACTTTGACGGCTCCGATGCCGCCGGAAATGGAAAAGCTTACCAAAATTTTGTTCGGAAACACGATCGATTCGGACGAACACAAATTGGAGGAATACTGAATATGGGGCATCCGTTTTTACATTTTCGCACCGTCATTCGTCACAGACATCAAGTCATTGCGCACTGTTTTCGCGTCGGAATCGGTTGGCAGGGATTGCGGCATGATTTATCCAAATTTTCTCCGACCGAATTTATACCGGGAGCAAAATACTATCAAGGTACGCGAAGTCCAAACGAGCGTGAGCGGGAATTGTATGGATATTCAGCGGCATGGATGCATCACAAAGGACGGAACAAGCACCATTTTGAATATTGGACGGACCTGAATATGCAAACCAAAGTGTATGAACCTGTCAAAATGCCGATGCGCTATGTCAAAGAAATGTTTTGCGACCGTGTGGCGGCAAGCAAAATTTATCAGGGTAAGAACTATACCGATGAGCATCCGTTACAATATTTTTTGCGCGGAAATGCACGACAAAGAATGAACGTTGACACCGCCGACCTGTTGGAATCGTGGCTGACGATGTTGGCGGAACACGGGGAAGCTGTCACATTTGCCGCAATGAAAGCCATTCCGAATACCGCTGACTACGGGAATGATTCGGTACACACTTAACCACCATCAAAAAAGCTTTTCCGAACAGGAAAGGCTTTTTTGATTTTACGGTCTCGAAGTGTAATCATGTTCCCTGATTGATATTGTAAAATTGTACAAAATATGTATTGTATTATTGTTCATTTCATATAAATTGCTTGAGCTTGATCTTCAAAAAGTAGAAATTGCAATAAAAAAAGTAGAAATTGCAATTGACAAATGAATTTTTATGGTGTATCATAGAGTAGAAGCCGTAAGATTGCAGGCATACGCATCGGCAACAATTAAAAAGGAGAAATGATATGAAACGAGTAAAGAGGATTCTTTCCGCATTGTTGATGTTTACCATGGTATTTCCATTGGCAGGCATTCCCGCAGTTGCATTGCAAAGCTCCGATGTCATTTGGACAGGAGAAAATTTTGATGCGCAAAATTGGGATCAAGTGAATAAAAAGCCGACAAGCGCAACTTTTGCGGACAAAACCGATCCGACCGACAAAGCTTTGAAAATCGACATTCGGGGAATGGCATCGGCAAACTATCCGGCAGGTACTTATTGGGCTTCCTATGCCAATCATAAGTATCAGCAAATCACCGATGCGGTTTATACGGAGGAAACGAATTCTTTGACCGGAAATGTCACTTTCGACGGTGTGACTTATCAGATTTCCGGAAAGATCGGTGAGCGGGCAACGACCGATTATTCCGGCTCGTTGGTCATTTACACTCCGGAAATGGTGGATATGAAGACAGGCACCGAGAATGTGGCAAAACCTGTTGTGGTGAACAATCCGCAATTGTCTGAGGCAAATGGGGAAAAGGTTGTTTTGCAAGCAAAATTCTGTTTTGCAAAAGATACGCGCGGTATCTTGGCAAGCCGTATTTTTACGACGGACGGAAAATATGTTGAATTGTTCGGCTTTTCAGGAAACGGTGATACCGTCACTTTGCAAGCACACGAAAATGCAACCATTACCGACGGTTCTGCTGCCATTTTGCAAACGGAAACATGGTACACCGTGTGTGTGGCAATTGATTTTCATTCCAATATTCGTACCGTCTATTTGGATGGACAATGGCAATTTGAAACAAAAAGTATATCCGGAAATTATTTTGATTTGAGTTTCCCGTTTACATTGCGGCAAAATTCCTGGAATGTATTGCAGATCAATCGTAACAATTTGTCCATGGGCGGTTCCGTTATGATTGATGATATTTGCGTTTTGAATGCTTCCGTTTTGAATTCTTTTACGGCGGCTCCTCCGGTCAGTGCGTCTGACGATTTTGAAAATTATACGGTTGGAACAACTTTGAAAACTTCCAACGGTTATAATCTTACTCACACCGGCGAAATCGTTGCTTATAACAAAATTTTGTCGGAATTGCAAAACGGAACGGTCAATCGTTTTGTGCGTATTCCGCTGGTGTATGACGGAAGTGCCGAAATCACAACTGCCGGGAAAACAAACTATGATAAAACGTTGCAATTGCGACATGCCGGAATCAGTGTAAAAAACGGAGATTATGCGGTGTTGGATGTTGATTATCGTCCGCACAGCGAACCCAATACCGGTGCCGGTACCATTGAGCTTCAGCTCAGAACATTTCTGTTTGATATGAAAGTTTCCGACGGCGCAGCAACCAGACTGACATCGGTCAATGAATGGACGAATGTAACGGAAGATGTCTCCGGTCAAAGCGGACTCTTCCTAAAACTTTTTGACATCAATTTGGCAACCGGTGAATTGACCGGAAATCCGGGCGGATTTACCACAACGGGGGCATCCGGATTGACGTTGGACGAATGGAATACCATCCGCTGTATCATTAACTTAAAAACGGCTTCCTTGGACCTGTATGTCAACGGACGGCTGTATGCTACGACCGAGAAAATGCTGATTACGACCTCTACTTCCGGGAAATGGACATATTGTACCAATGTATCCAATTTGTCGATTCCGGAAAATCAGTTGATTCTTGCCAAAGTCAACAAAAAGAATGCTGCTTTCAAAACACTTGCCGAAGCAAATGAAACGTATTCCAATGTCAATTACATTGATATGGATCAGGTCAAATTTGAGTCCTCCAACGAAATTTACGTCGGGGAATCATTCGATATTTCATCGTATGAGGGGTTGATCTCAACGGTAGATGCTTCCTCCATTCGAGCGAATTCTCCTTCCGGTTTGCGGTTTGCGACTCAGATTTTGGATCCGGAACGGTTTGACGAATTATTCGCCCAAGTCGGAGTCAATGTGCGCAATGTAGAATTCGGACATTTGATCGTCCCGCAGGATTACTTGAATGATACCGTATTGACTATAGCGGCATTAACAGCCGCCGGAAAGAACTATCTGACGGTTCCTGCCACTTACGGTGCTTACTATTCTTTGGATTCCGATCCGTCTACCACGCATTTTGTCGGTTCCATTGTCGATCTTTATGATTCCAATATAGCGAGAAACTTTTCGGCTGTCGGATATATCAAGGTTACGCTTTTCAATGGAAAAGAAGTTCTGTATTATTCTGATACCGTTCACACTGCTTCTGTGCAATCGGTTGCACAAGCAACTTTGTCCGACGCGACAAAACATTACACCGCTACACAATTAACGGTCTTGCAAAACTATGCAGGAGGAAAAGGCATGAGTAAACAGTATCTTGAAGACCTGAAAAATTTGAATGTTTTGGCACTGGGGGACAGCTTGTTCGGCGGAACAGTCGGATACGATCAGGCAACTCAATGGGTTAATAAAATGGGCGTAGATAACAATTGGACGTTGACCAATTTAGGAATCAGTGGTATGACCGTTTCTTTGACAGAAGGAAATACATCCTCTGGAAAAGATTCTATGTACGATTGGATGTTCAACAAGAAGAATGATTTTCGGTGGGGATCTGCTTCCACACATTCCAGACCGAATCCGTTCTTCAAGATTGGGGACTATGATGGAAAAACTGCCGATGATGTCGAATTGATTATTTTGGAAGGCGGTTGTAACGATTACGGAACGGCGGTTTCGGCACCGCTTGGAACGGTGGATTCCCATGACTCTGCCACATTCTTGGGAGCATGGAACTGCATCGTGGAAAATCTTTTGGAAACGTACCCCAATGCAACCATTGTGTTTTTGACCTCTTGGAGATTGAATCCGCAAACGCGCAAAGAGGATACTTTGACATCTGTGGAATTTTCCGAAAGTATCATTGATCTGTATCAGAAAAAATATGCCGACAATGAACGGATTGCATTGATCGATGCCGGAAATCCGCAAGTTTCCGGTGTCAATATGTTGGACGGAAGTTGGAGAACCGAATTTTCAACGGATTCTTATCACTTAAAGCCCGGTGGTATGGACGTTATGGCAGAACATATGACTCCTTTGCTGTGGGAAATTGTTATGAATGCAAGAAATGCAAAAAAAGAATCTTAAACAATAAAGCAATGTTGCGGGGAACCGAGTTTTGAGGTTCCCCGCAACAGTTTGTAAAGCACGATAAGATAGCCTTACGACGGCAGATTGTATTTTCGTGCATACTCTCTCGGAGAGAGGTTGGTATGCTTTTTGAATTGTCTGGAAAAATAATGCAACGATGAAAACCCCAATTGTTCCGATATTTCCGTGAAGTTTAATTTTCCTTCCCGTATCAAGTCCTGTGCTCGTTCGATGCGCAGACGGATGGAAAATTCAATCGGACCGCTTCCGGCTTTTTCACGGAATAAAAGTTTGAGTTTGGAAACACTCATGGAACAACCGTTTGCAATTTTTGCTAAAGTCAGCGGCTCGCACAAATGTTTTTGCAACCAATCAACGGCAAGAGAAAAATCCTCATCCCAACGAATGTCTTTTGAGATCGGATCATTGATGTGGGTATCGGTTTGACTGACATCGATCAAAAAGAGTTCAATTTGTTTTTTTAATCCCCATAAGTTTTGCGTGGTAATCCCTTCACGCAATTGCATGCCTTTCAGTCCAGATGCGGGGGCGCATCCGCAAAAATATTGCATTCCTTCATCAACGATTGACGAAAGCATGTGGCGTTGTTTTGTGGACAATGTGATGACTCGATTATAAAGCTTCGGCAACAAAGTTGAATTTGATTGAAAGGTTAGGATCGCAGCTTCCGTATCTTCCGTCGGTCGTCTCCCACCTTCATGATACGCATTGGGGGCATAGATGATCATTTGTCCCGCACCAAAGCGATATGCAATACCGTCGATCAGAACTTCATGCTTTCCTCGTGTGAGATAGATAATCTCCGGAAACGGATGAGACTCACCGCTCCGGGAAGTGGAAATCTTGGTTAAATTGGGACGCAAGACGGTATAAATCTCATCTACCGACACGGCATCTTCCATGATTGTACTTTTATATTGCATGAACGTTCTCCTTTTAACCCGATTGTGCAAATATTTTGTCCGATTTGCTAAAGACAAAACCATATTTTTGTAATATAATGAGCATCGTAAGAAGTCACGGCTTTCTTACAAAGATTATAAACCAATTGCGCGCAAATGTCAAGGAAAAAAACAAAAAAGGTTTCAAAAAGGGGAGAATGAGAATGAAAAAATTGAAGTTGGGACTTGTTGGTTGTGGGTTGATGATGTCTACACACGTCAAGGGCGTTCAATATGTGGACAGCGTTGAAATTGTTTCGGTTTGCGATATTTTACCGGAAAACGCAAACCGCACCGCGAAGGAGTTGGGAGAAGAGTTGGGCATTACCCCCAAAGTCTACACCAACTATCGCGATATGGTAGACGATGTGGATGCGATCATGATCGCACTTCCGCATGATTTGCACTTTGAGGTCGGAATGTTCTTTGCAATGCACAACAAGCATATTTTGATGGAGAAGCCGCTTTGTAACACGGAGGAGGAATGCTTGCGCTTGATTGAAGAATGCGAAAAGAGAAATCTCAAACTCATGTGTGCATATCCCGTTCGTTTTTGGCCCGGAATTCGCAAACTGAAGGAATTGGTGGATTCCGGAGAATACGGCGAGATCATCCAAATGTCCGTTTGGACGGAGCAATTGACCGGTTCCAATCTCGGCTATGATGATCCGCTAAATCGTCATTGGCAGTTGACCAATCGTTTGGGCGGCGGTCAATTGTTCAGCCATGGTTGCCACTATATCGATCTGATGCTTTGGTTCCTTGGCGAACCTGTCAACGGGGCGCACATCGGAACCAAGAATGGCACTCCGTGGATGCTCCGTGAAGGAACCAGCGCGGTTACAATCAAGTTTGCCAACGGTGCCATTGGGTATCACGGTGCAACGTGGGGAGCGCGTGGTACGCGTATGGGATATGATTTTCAAATTCAAACCGAAAAAGGACTGTTGGAATATGAAAATCAGACCGGCGAGGTTCGTTTTTACAACGGTAGCGGGGAACACGTTGCCGGCGGTGGAAACGAAAGTCAAAGTTATACGGTTCTTTGGGAGCGGGGAACGGAATTTTCCAAAGAAACGCAACATGAGATCAAACACTTTGCGGAGTGCGTCCTGAACGATCAAACCCCTTTGACCAACGGCAGAAGTGCATTGCAAGGGTTGCGCGTCATTTGGGCATTGTATAATGCTGAAAATAACAATATCTTGGCAGATCTGCGCGGATTGGGATTAGAAAACGCATAAAATATCATTCCTAACCTATATGATTGCTTCGATCAAATAATACACAAAAGTAGATAGTACACAAAAGAGCCGTCCGCTTGGCAAGTTTGTCAAGCGGACGGCTCTTTTTTAATTCGAGAGGGGATGATTATTTTTTCAAATTGGCTTCCAAGTTTGCCAATTCGTCATACAACTCGGAAGGAACACGGTCACCGATCTGTTTGTAGAATGCTTTGATGTTCTCAACATCTTCCAACCAGCTTGCCGTGTCAATTGTCAACAGTTCGCGAATGGTGTCAATGGTTACACCGTCAAGTCCTTCAATGTTGATGTCCTCTGCCTTCGGTACAAAACCGATCGGAGTTTCCACTGCATCCACCTTACCGGCGCAACGGTCGAGGATCCACATCAAAACTCTCATGTTGTCACCGAATCCGGGCCAAATGAAGTGTCCCTCATCATCGGTACGGAACCAGTTGACGTGGAAGATCTTGGGCGCGTGAGGAATCTTTTTGCCCATTGCCAACCAATGTGCAAAATAGTCACCCATATCATATCCGACAAACGGACGCATTGCCATCGGATCGCGGCGGACCACACCGACTGCGCCTGCAGCTGCTGCGGTTGTTTCGGAAGCCATGATGGAACCGACAAACGTACCGTTCTGCCAGTTGCGGGATTCATATACCAGGGGAGCGGTCTTTGCACGACGACCGCCGAAGATAATTGCGGTCAACGGGACGCCCTTCAAGCTGTTAAA